>JAKAIH010000290.1 GCA_021825225.1 Pseudomonadota bacterium | reverse complement strand
TGCCCTCAAGAATCTTCCCATCGACGCCTTTCCCGATGTCTCCTCGACCCAGGTGAAGATCATCATCAAGGCGCCGGGCATGACGCCGGAAGAAGTGGAGGCGCGCATCGCCGCCCCGATCGAGGCGGAATTGCTCGGCATCCCGAACAAAAAAATGCTGCGCTCGGTGTCCAAGTACGCCTTGACCGACATTACGCTGGATTTCGAGGACGGGACCGACATCTATTGGGCGCGCAACCAGGTGGGCGAGCGCCTCGCCAACGCGATGAAGGATCTGGCGCCCAATATCAGCGGCGGCATGGCGCCCATCACGACGCCGCTGGGCGAAATGCTGATGTTCACCATCGAAGGCGGCGGGCTTTCCCTGGCCGAGCGGCGCAGCCTGCTCGACTGGGTGATCCGGCCGGCGCTGCGCACCTTGCCCGGGGTCGCGGACGTGAATTCCCTGGGCGGCCTGGTGCGCAGCTTCGAAGTGGTGCCCGACAATGCGGCGCTGCAGGCGCGCGGCATTTCGCAGGATCAATTGCAGCGCGCGCTGGAGACGAACAACCGCAACGACGGCGCCGGGCGTCTCGGCGACGGCGAAGAAGTCCTGCTGGTGCGCGCCGAGGGCGCGATCAAGACCCTGGACGACCTGCGCGCCATCGTCATTGCCGCAAAAGACGGCATGACGGTGCGC
The DNA here is from genome assembly GCA_021825225.1 of Pseudomonadota bacterium. Lineage (GTDB taxonomy): Bacteria > Pseudomonadota > Gammaproteobacteria > Burkholderiales > SG8-39 > 2-12-FULL-64-23. Next base: position 3,812 of record JAKAIH010000290.1, on the reverse strand, counting down.
GTGGGCGACGTGGCTGCGGTGCGCATCGGCGCGCTGACCCGCTACGGCACGGTCACCAAGGACGGCACAGGCGAAGCAGTGGAGGGCCTGGTGCTGGGACTGCGCGGAGCCAACGCGCAGAAGGTGGTCGACGGCGTGCACGCGAAATTGAAGGAACTGGCGCCGCTGCTGCCCAAGGGTGTCAGCACGCAGATATTCTACGATCGCGGAAATCTGGTCGAGCGCGCCGTGGGCACCGTCACCAAGGCGCTGATGGAGGCGATCGTGCTGGTGGTGGTGCTGTTGCTGCTGTTCCTCGGCAATCTTCGCGCGGCCCTGGTGGTGGCGGCGGTGCTGCCGCTGGCGGCACTGATCACTTTCATCCTGATGAGCTGGTTCGGCCTGTCGGCGAACCTGATGAGCCTGGGCGGACTGGCGATCGCCATCGGCATGCTGGTGGACGCCGCGGTGGTGGTGGTGGAGAACATCGTGTCCCATCTCGCCCACGACAACAGCGTGAAGAAGCTGCCCTATCTGCACGTGGTGTACCGGGCGGTGCGCGAGGTGGCCGCGCCGGTGCTATCGGGCATCCTGGTGATCATCGTGGTGTTCCTGCCGCTGCTCACGCTGCAAGGACTGGAGGGCAAGCTGTTCATTCCCGTGGCGCTCACCATCGTATTCGCGCTGGCCGGTTCGCTGGTGCTGTCGCTGACCGTCATTCCGGTGCTGTCCTCGTTTTTCCTGAAGCAGGCCAGCCACGACGATCCGTGGTTGGTGCGCATCTCTCTCAAAATATACGAGCCAGCCTTGCGTTGGGCGCTCCTGAACCAGCGCAAGGTGGTGGCCGCGGCGCTCGCTGGAATCGCGCTGACGGCAGCGGTGTATGTGCAGATCGGCAAGTCCTTCATGCCGACCATGGACGAAGGCGACCTCATTATCGGCGTCGAAAAGCTGCCCTCGATCAGCCTGCAGGAATCGGCTGCGCTCGATTTGCGCCTGCAGAAAGAAATCATGGCGCGCGTGCCCGAGGTCAAAGGCGTGGTGGCGCGGGTCGGCTCCGACGAACTCGGCCTCGATCCCATGGGGCTCAATCAGACCGATACCTTCCTGATACTCAAGCCGAGAAACGCGTGGCGCAAACCCGACAAGGAATGGCTCATGGACCAGCTGCGCGCGGTGCTCGCGGATTTTCCCGGTCTTGCCTACAGCTTTACCCAGCCGATCGACATGCGCGTGTCGGAAATGATCATCGGCGTGCGCGGCGACGTCGCGGTAAAGCTGTTCGGGACCGACCTGGAAACGCTCAACGGCCTGTCGGCGCGGATCGAAACCCTGCTCAAGGGCGTGAAGGGCAGCGAGGACGTGTACCGGGTGATGAACGACGGCGTGCAGTACCTGAAAGTGGAAGTCGACCGCCTCGCGGCGGGGCGCATGGGCTTCAGCGTCGATGAGATCGAAAACGCGCTGCGCGTGCAGCTCGAAGGCGTGACGGTGGGCACCGTGCTCGAAGGCAACCGGCGCACCCCGGTGCTGCTGCGCGGCGCCGACGAGCTGCGCCTGTCGCCCGCGCGCTTTGCCGAGATCCGCCTGACTTCGGGCGAAGGCCGGAACGTGCCCCTGTCCGCCGTCGCCCGCCTGCAGCGCGTCGCCGGACCGGTCAAGATCGACCGCGAGAACGCCAGTCGCTACGTGGTGGTGCAGGCCAATGTGCGCGGCCGCGATCTGGTGGGTTTCGTCGAAGAAGCCAAGCAAGCGGTGGCACAGCAGATTTCCCTGCCCAGCGGCTACAGCACGGTGTGGGGCGGGCAATTCGAAAACCAGCAACGTGCCGCGGCACGCCTGGCAATCGTGGTGCCGGTTGCGCTGGGCCTGATTTTCATGCTCCTGTTCTCCACCTTCGGTTCGCTGCGCCAAGCGGCTCTGGTCTTCGCCAATATCACGTTCGCCCTGATCGGCGGCGTGTTCGCGCTATGGCTGTCGGGCGAATATCTTTCGGTGCCGGCCTCGGTCGGCTTCATCGCCCTGCTCGGCATCGCCGTGCTCAACGGCGTGGTGATGGTGAGCTATTTCAACCAGCTGCACGCCCAGGGCATGCCGCTGGCCCAAGTGGTGATCGAGGGGGCCAAACGGCGCCTGCGGCCGGTGATGATGACCGCCGGCATTACCGCCTTCGGCCTGGTGCCGCTGCTGTTTGCGAGCGGACCGGGATCGGAAATCCAGAAGCCCCTGGCGATCGTGGTGATCGGCGGACTGGTGAGTTCCACCTTGCTCACCCTGATATTGCTGCCGATGTTTTACCAGCGCTTCGGCTTCGCCGCGGAGGACGAATAGTCATGAAACAGCTCGACTGCTGCCTCACCATCGTTTTTCCCCGGGCGCTCGAAGAAAACCTGGTCGATCACCTGTTGACCCATCCCGAATTCGCGAGCGGATTCACCACCAGCCACGTCCAGGGCCACGGCGCCGGCGCGGCGTTTCACAGCGCCGCGGAGCAGGTGCGCGGCCGTACCAACCGGGTGCAGATGCAGATCGTGCTGAACCGCGAGGACGCGCTCAGGCTGATCGAGCATTTGAAGCAGGACCTGCCGAACCGCGAGGTCGCGTATTGGATTTCGCCGGTGCTGGAATTCGGGAGGTTCGCATGAAGCGCGAATGGATCGCCGCCGCCGCGGCCATGTATTGCCTGCATGCCGCTGCGGCGGAGTTTCCGCAGTATCCGGATCTGCCCTCGCAGCAGCTGGTGCGGCAGGTGCTGCAGAGCTATCCCTCGGTGCTTGCGGCGCGCTCCGGCATCAAGGCGCGCGAGGCGCTGCGCGACCGGCTCGAAGCCGGCAGCTATGAATTCAATGTCACCGGCGGCGCGGCACGGCGGCGCGCCAATGACATCGGAGAGACCCAGCGTGACTGGAACCTCGGGCTGGAACGGACCCTGCGCCTGCCACGCAAGGCCGAGCTCGACGCCGCCCTGGGGCGGCAGAACGTCGAACTGGCACAGAACGGCTATGGCGATGCCATGCACGAGGCGGGACGCAAGCTGCTCTCGGGCTGGTTCCTGTGGCTGCGCGAGCGCAGCTACAGCGAACAGTGGCTGCAGCAGGTGGCAGTGCTCGAACAGCAGCTCAACGTGGTCACGCGCCGCGTCCAGGCAGGCGATGCGGCGCAGCTGGAACAGGAGCTGGCGCGCGCCGCGCTGATGCAGGCGCAAATCGGGCTGCAGCAGGCGGCGCTGCGCCGCGACAACGCCCGGGACACGCTGCTGCGCCATTTTCCTGCCCTGCCGCTGCCATCCGCGCCGCACGCAACCGAGCCCCTGCCCTTGCAGCATGATCTCGCCTATTGGCTGGCGCTGGGTCTGGACCATAACCACGAGTTATTGCTGGCCCGCGCCGAATCGAACATCGCCCGGCTCGGTGCGCGGCGCGCCGATGCCGAGCGCGTTCCCGACCCCTCGGTGGGGCTGCACTATCTGTCCGAGCGCAGCGGCGGCGACAGCGTGACCGGAGTATCCGTGACCATTCCGCTGCCCGGCGCCGCGCGCCGCGCCGCGAGTGCCGAGGCTGCCGCGCACGCCGAAATGGCCACGCAACGCGAGGCGCTGGTCCTGCGCCGCCTGGAAGCCGACATCAGCACCGCCTACAACAGCGCCAGGGCGGCCTACGCCGGCTGGCAAAGTGCCGCAGCCGCGAGCGCGCTGATGCAGCACAACGCCGACAAGATGGCGCGCGCCTACGCCTTGGGCGAAGCGGGCCTGAACGAAGTGCTGCTTGCGCGCCGCCAGGCGCTGGAGGCGCGCCTGGGTGCGGCATTGGCACGGCTCGAATCCGCAGAGACGC
>JAKAIH010000002.1 GCA_021825225.1 Pseudomonadota bacterium | reverse complement strand
CTGCCAGGCCACCGACAGCGACACTACGAGGGCGTGCAGCGCGAAGATATTGAGCAGGCCGAACATGCGGTCCTGGTACAGCAGCATGAAACTGACGAGCACGAGCCCGCCGGCAAAGAGGTGGGCGACATCCAGTGCGAGGCGGTCCATCAGGCGCTCTGCGACACGAACAGCAGCAGCGCGCCGAGCAAGCCGAGCATCAGCGCCGCGCCGAGAAAATCCGACACGCGGAACACGCGCATTTTGGCGGTCGCCGTCTCGAACACGGCCAGCAGGAAGCCGCCTGCCGCAAGCTTCGCGACGTAGCTTACCGCCCCGATCGCGTACGCGACGAAGCCGGCGCCGGCGGTGGCGAGGCCCCAGGGCGTGAACATGCAGCCGATAAGGGAGAAATACAGCAGCAGCTTGAGCGAGGCGGCCATTTCGATCACCGCGAGATGCCTGCCGGAATATTCGAGGATCATCGCCTCGTGCACCATGGTCAGCTCGAGGTGGGTGGCGGGATTATCGACGGGGATCCTCGCGTTCTCGGCGATCGCGACGATGACCAGCGCGACCAGCGCCATCGCCAGCGACACGCGCAGGCCGATCTCGGGTCCCTGCACGAAAGCCGCAACCGAGGAAAGCTGGGTCGAGCCGGCCAGCAGCGACAGCGTGAACACGATCATCAGCATCGCCGGTTCGGCGAGCGAGGCGATCATCATTTCGCGGCTCGCACCGATGCCGCCGAAGCTGGTGCCGACATCGAGACCGGCGAGCGCCAGCGCGAAGCGCGCCGTGCCCAGGAGGGCGACGATGGCGATGAGGTCGGCTGCCGAGCTGAAAACGAGGCCGGTGGCGAAGGTCGGCACCAGGGCCGCCGCAGTGAGCGTGGTGGCGAAGATCAGGTAAGGCGCGCTGCGAAATATCCACGAAGCGTTTTCGGCCAGCACCGCCTCTTTGCGTATCAGCTTGAGCAGGTCGCGGTAAGGCTGCAGCAAGGGAGGACCCCGGCGGCGCAGCAGTTGCGCCTTGATCTTGCGGATGTAGCCGGTCAGCAAGGGCGCGAGCGCGAGCACCAGCGCGAGCTGCGCCGACTGGACCAGCGCATCGTAGATCAATGCCATACCGCGAGCACCATCAGCAGCAGCACCACCGAGCTGAACACCAGGCTCAGGTAGGCGCGGATCGTCCAGGATTGCACTTTATTGAGGTGGTCGGCGACGAAGCCGACGACGCCTTCGACCGGCGCATACAGGTAGTCCCATACGAGGTCGCGCATGGACAGATGAAACTGCGCGGGCTGCGTCTGCCCCGGCGCCGGCATGTACACCTGCTCGCGCGCGCGAAATACGAGCGTGCCGAATACGCGCCGGATCGGCTGTGCAAAGCTGCCGGCCGTGTACTGCGTGGCCGGGCTCGCATCCGGAAAACCGCAATCCCAGGCGGCGGAGCGTCGCAGCGCATGCGATGCCCAGCGGTGGATCACATACGCGCCGAACCAGCCTGCAGTGGCGACGAGCACGAACAGCAGCAGACCGTTGTAGGAACTTCGGTCGGCCGCGATCGGCACGATGGTGAGCCACTTCAGCTGCGCCTGCAGCGGCAGCTGCGCGTCCAGGAGCTGGCGCGTCACCGGCGCGAGCGCGTCGATGAAATAGCCGGGCAGGATGCCGGCAATCAGGCACAGCAGGACGAGGATGAACATCGCGGCAAGCGAGTAGGCGTCGGTTTCCTGCGCGCTTTGCGTGACGCTCGATCTGGCGCGTCCGAGGAAGGTGGCGCCGAACGCTTTGACGAAACAGCCCGCGGCGAGCGCCGCCGAGAGCGCAAGCATCGCGCCGACCGCCGGCACCAGGAACTTGAGCAGCCACTGCGGCAGCTGCGGACTCAGGAGTATCGCCTGGAACGTGAGCCATTCGGAGACGAAGCCATTGAACGGAGGCAGCGCGGAGATCGCAGTCGAACCTGCGAGAAATGCGATCGCGGTGAGCGGCATTCTATGGATCAGGCCGCCCAGGCGCTCCATGTCGCGCTCGCCGGTGGCGCCGAGCACGGCCCCGGCGCCGAAGAACAGCAGGCTCTTGAACACCGAGTGGTTGAACACGTGGAACAGCGCCGCGGTCAGCGCGAGTGCGGCGGCAGTGCGCATAGCATTGCCCTGAAACGCGAGCGCGAGGCCGAGCCCGATGAAAATGATGCCGATGTTTTCCACTGTGTGATAGGCGAGCAGGCGCTTCAAGTCGTGCTGCATCAGCGCGTACAGCACGCCGAGCACCGCGCTGATCCCGCCCAGCATGAGCACCACAGCGCCCCACCACCATTGCGGCGGGCCGAGGAGGTCGAACACGATGCGCACGAAGCCGTACACCGCGACCTTGGTCATGACCCCGCTCATCAGCGCCGATACGTGGCTCGGCGCGGCCGGGTGGGCGAGCGGCAGCCACACGTGCAGCGGCACCAGTCCGGCCTTGGAACCGGCGCCGATCAGGACCAGGGCGAGCACGGCCGCGGACAGGCCCGGCGACGGCGCCGCGCTGCGCATCGCGTCGAAGGCGTAGCCGCCGTCGGGACCGGCGAGCAGGCCGAAGGCGAGCAGCAGCGCCAGGGTGCCGAAGCTCGCCATTACCAGATAGATATAAGCCGCCTTGGCATTGTCGTGCTCGCGGTGGTGCGCCATGACCAGCGCCCAGGACGTGAGCGACATGAATTCCCAGGTCAGGAGAAAGGTGAACGCGTCGTCCGCGAGGACGACCAGATTCATGCCGGCCAGGAACGCCGGAAAGAAAGGCAATACGCGGCCGGGCGATGGTTCATGGCGCCCATAGCCGAGGCCGTACAGGCTGGAGGTGAAACTGCCGAGGTTGATCACCACCAGGAACAGCGCGCTCAGGGCGTCGAGCCGGAAATGCGCACCCAACCAGGGCAGGCCGATCGGCAGCTTCATGGTTTCGGCCGATTCCGCAATGGTGACCAGAAACGCGCCGGCGGCCGCCAGCGCAGCCGCGCCGACGAGGAGCGCGACCGAATAGACGAAGACCGTGGTTACGCTGCGGCGCGCACCTGCCACCGCGAGCGCACTGGTTCCGAGCAGGACGGCCACGCAGGACAAGAGGACGGTCAGCGCCATCGCCGCCTCGGCTCCGATGCGCCTGCCTGCGGCAACTTCCGCGGGGCAGACCCGGCCGGGAAGCAGCGAGCCATCAGCGCGGCTTGAGGCGGACCCCGCGTCCGCCCCTGTCGCTGGTCATCCCTTCGCCAATGAGTTCGACGCCTCCCGCGTCGAGCGCGGCGATCAGCTTCATCAACGATTCCACGTTGCCCCGGATCATTTCCTCGCTCGCTTCCATCCTTTGGATGGTGGGCAAGGACAGCCCGGAGGCTTCGGCAAGGGCCCGCTGATCCATCCCGAGCAAGGCCCGGGCGGCCCGGAGTTGGGCGGCTGTGATCATGGTTCCTACATGAGATATAGGAGATTAACCATAACAAATTAACCATAGACCATGAATTTTGTCGGCGCAAGTTGAAGATTGCCTTTTGAAAACAAGGATTGCGCGCGGCCGGGCCACGCCGGGCGCGACTCTGGTACCTTTCGGCTATGAGTCCCCCCGGAGTCCAATTCAAACTCTTCGCCGCGCGCGCTACGCGCGAGGCGGCGATGCCCTTCATCATGCTGACGACGCTGCTCGACATGATTGCGATCGGCTTGATGATCCCGGTGCTGCCGGCCCTGGTCGGCAGTTTCACCGGTTCGCAGGCCGATCAGGCCTTCTGGTACGGCATGGTGACCTTCAGCTTCAGCTTCGCTAATTTCTTCGCGTCGCCGGTGCTGGGTGCGCTGTCGGACCGCTACGGCCGGCGTCCGGTGCTGCTCCTCGGCTTCTGCGGCCTGGCGCTGAGCTTTTTCGCCACCGCGCTGGCGACCGCGGTGTGGATGCTGCTCGCCGTGCGCCTGGTGAGCGGCGCGATGCAGTCCAACCTCTCCGTGGCCAACGCCTATGTCGCCGACATCACCGTGCCCGAACAGCGCGCCAGGCGTTTCGGCATGCTTGGCGCGATGTTCGGCGTGGGCTTCATCCTCGGGCCGGTGCTGGGCGGGCTGCTGGGCGCAATCAATCTGCGCCTGCCGTTCTTCGCCGCCGGCAGCCTGGCGCTGCTCAATCTGCTCTACGGTTATTTCGTGCTGCCGGAGTCGTTGCCGGCGGAGCGCCGGCACGCGATTCACTGGAGCGCGGCCAATCCGGTCGCATCGCTGCGCGGCCTGGCGCAGCTGAAGGGCGCGGGGCGCCTGGTCGCGGTGGTCGCCTGCAGCGGCCTCGCGCAATTCCTGCTGTACACCTCGTGGGTCTTGTACGCGAGTTTCAAGTTCGGCTGGGGGCCGCGCGAGAACGGCTGGTCGCTTGCAGCGGTCGGCGTCGTCTCGGCCATCACGCAGGGCCTGCTGCTCGGGCGCCTGCTCAAGCGCGTGAGCCCGCAGCGCCTGGCGGTGTTCGGCATGGTGTCCTCCACACTCGCCTACGCTGCCTGGGGCGCCGCCAGCCAGGGCTGGATGATGTTCGCGATTATTTTCCTCAATTTTCTCGGCTCCACGGTCACGGCCTCGATTCAGAGCATCATCTCGGCTGCGGCGGACGCGCGCAACCAGGGCAGGACGCTGGGCGCGGTGAGCGGCCTGAACAGCCTGATGGCGGTGATCGCGCCGATGATATCCGCACCGCTGCTGGTGATGGTGTCGCACCTGCCGCAGGGGGACTGGCGCATCGGGCTGCCGATGTACTTTTGCGCGCTGCTGCAGGCGGCGGCGCTCGCGCTCGCGGTGTCGCACTTCCGCCGCCAGCGGCGCGAACGGCAGCGCAAACGGGCGGTTTGACCGGGCTACGCCGGTCGCGGATACTTCTGTTCGCTTATTCCGATTCCTCAGTCATGGCCCACCCTTCCTCCGACGATGCGCGGGCATCTGCCCCGCCCCCGGCAAGCGCCTATGTCGCGCTGGAGGACGGCCGCTATGCGTCCACCGATCTGACCCGCGGCCCCTGGCATCCGCAACATCAGCATGGCGGCCCGCCGATCGCGCTGGTCGCGCGCTGCATCGAGCGCGCCGCGGCCGCGCTCGAACTCACGCACATCGCGCGCCTGACCGCCAACCTGCTGCGGCCGGTGCCGATTTCCGGGCTATCGATCGAAGTGCAGACCGAGTACGCCGGGCGCAACGTCGCGCATTTTTCCGCGCAACTGATCGCGGGCGGCAAAGAGGTGGCGCGCTTCACCGCGGTGGCGCAGCGCGCAGCCGGCCTCGCGATTCCCGCTGATCTTCCGGGGCACCCGCTACCGCAGGCGCCGAATTCGGTCGAGCGGTCGCCGCTCGCGCCGTTCCTGTTTGCGAGCAAGATCACCGGCTACCACGACCTGATCGAAGGCCGCGTTGCCGCCGGTGTTCCCTTCCGCGGCCCGTCCGCGGTGTGGTTTCGCCTGCGCCATCCGCTGCTCGCCGGCGAAGAGCCTAGCGGACTGCAACGTGTAGCGGTCGCCGCGGACTCCGGCAACGGCATCAGCGCCATCCTCGACTTTCACCGCTACATCTTCGTGAATTCGGATCTCAGCATCAACCTGCTGCGCCAGGCGCGCGGCGAGTGGGTCTGCATCGACGCGCGCACCCTGCTCGGGCCGGACGGCGGCGGCCTGGCCGAGGCGCGCATCTTCGATGCCGAGGGGCTGATCGGGCGCTCTACGCAAAGCCTGGCGATCCGGCTGCGCGACTAGGAATCTGCTGCGCCCTGAGGGGATACTTCCCCTCATGCCCTCCTATATCGGGCCATTGCGGAATTCGTTCTGCAACGGGTTCGGGGGCGGGCGCTCAGCGGCCCAGCCTGGATTCGCCTATGCCTTGGAACGGGCCCAGCGGATTCTTGTTTTCCTCATGCTCGTGGATGGCGGGTTGGCCGCCGGTGAGTTTGTACACGACGACGCCGTCCCGGAGCAGGATGACGCCGTTGAAGCGCCAGCCGACGACATCGACTTTGCGTTTGAAGTTGAGGAAATCCGCCCAGAAATTGCCGTAGCGCCGGCGCTTCACCGACCTCTGATCGACTTCGTAACCCCTGCAGGCGCTCTTGGCCTTGATGCAGTCCTGCACGCCGCCGTCCAGATCCTGCATATTGGTAGCCGGACTGGGAATGAAGCGGCGCAGCACGTCCGAGTAGTTGAGCAGCGTGATGTTCGGATTTTGCAGCGGATCCAGCTTGAGCTTCCTCAAGTCCTCCACCGTGGTCTGATAGGGAACGATCTGGTCGAACGTCTGCTGCGCTTCGTCGAAACTGCGCCAGGGACTTTCGGCGACGCTTTCCCCGCGCGGCAACAAGGCGCCGCAGCCCGCAAGACACAAAACACTAAGCCCGAGCGCGAGCCCTGTTCGTCGAGGAAGGTTCATGGTGTTTCATCAGCTCATCCGAAGGGCCGCACGCCGATCAGCACGCCGTGCAGCCAGAACGCAAACAGCGCCCAGGCCGCCACGCCCACCAGCACCGTGGCCGCAGTGGCGCCGCCGCTGCCCGCGGGATATTGGGTCCCCGCGGCGCGGTCGCGTTTCTTCGCCGCGGCGAAACAGGCAATGGCCCAGGCGAGGAAAGCGCCGAACAGCACGAGGTCGGCGAGCCGGCCGTTCGCCAGCAGGTGCGCGAAGGCCCAGGTTTTCACGGCGAGCAGCATCGGGTGGTGCAGGCGCGACCTGATCGAATTGCGCGGCACGTAGGCCGCCGCGAGCAGAACGAATGCGATCAGCGTCAACAGCGCCGCCACATGCCGCATGGCGACCGGCGCAACCCAAAGCACCACCGGCTCCTGGCGTGCCAGGCCGAAGCCCCAGACGATCAGGCCGAAACCGGCGAGCGACACCAGGGAGTAAATGCCCTTCCATGCGCCCAGGCCCAGGCGCTTGAGCTGTGCCGTGCGCCAGCCATCGGCAACGATGCGCGTGGAGTGCGCGCCCAGAAAAATGATCAGGCCAAGAATCAGAACGGTCATGGTGTGCGCGCGCACAGCCGGATGGCGGCGCGTTCCCTCGAATGGCGATGCGCCATTATAACTTGCGTGAGCTGCGCGCCCGGCCTGGGCGAACGCCGCCGTTGAAATGCAAAGCAAGGCGGCGAAAGTGAACTCCTGCGCGTACATGAATGCTCTTGTGTCGGTTTACGGGAAGTCCGGAGTAGTGCCTGCAGAATAGTGTGCGCGATAACTGCAGCGCCAATTTGACGAAAGTCTTGATCGCCGCGAATCGGCGGTGCATGCAAAAACCAGGCAGGGAGCGGTTTTTGTAAGCGATTGAAAAAGAACGACAACACCGGAATCAGGCGGCGAGCCTGCATGAAATCGATGTACATCCGGCAGCCGTTTCGCGGCCGGGGGCAGCCGTCCTGGTTGCCCGCATTTCGACTCAAGTACATGAAACAAAGCCGGAAAAACCGCCGCAGGCACTGCCTGGCACGATCGATGCTCATGAATAGTCAAGCAAGCAAACAACAGACGGAGATGATCATGAGGACCTACACCAACAATCTGATGACGGCAAACGGTTTGATGGTCGGAACGGCTTACGCCCCGCGCTACACGGTTCGCAAGGCCAAAGGCGCAGCGCGCATCGGCAAACGCGCGAAGAATGTCGCGCTGTTCTTCGCAGCACCCTTCGTCGGCCTGGCCTACCTGCTCGCGTTCCCGGTCATCGGTTTCGCGCTGCTGCTCTGGATGGCCGCCAAAGCCGTGATGAACAACGCCAAGGCGCGTCCGGTCGCGCTCGCGCTCGCAGCCCCGTTCATCGGGCTCGCGTTCGTGACGGTGGGACCGATCGTAGGGCTGGGTGCGCTCGCCTGGTTCGGCGCAAGAGCCTTGCTGAAGATTTAAGCGGCGGCACAAAACCGCAGGTGGACAGAAAGGGCGGGGTCCGCGGACCCCGCCCTTTCATTGTGTAATGCGCGGCAACTGTGGCACTATTGTTTGAATGCCAAGGATAGCGCCAACCAAAGGACTTTCGCCCGCGATGGACATACGCTCACTCATAAGAAAAATCCCCGACTACCCCAGTCCCGGCGACACCTATTACGATCTCACCACGCTGCTCGCGGACGGTCCGGGCTTTCACGCGGTGATCGATCTGCTCGCGGCGCGCTATAAGCCGCGCGGGATCAGGAAGTTCGCCTGCATGGAATGGCGCGGATTCGTCATCGGTGCGGCGCTCGCCTACCGCCTGGATGCGGGTTTCGTGCCGATACGCAAGCTGGGCAAGCTCCCGGGCGAAACCATCAGCCGCGAGCACGAATTCGGGCACAGCTCCGAGCCGCTCGAAATGAGCGTGAATGTCATCGCCCCGGGGGAAGAGGTGGTGCTGGTCGACGACATGCTCGCCACCGGCGCAGTGAGCGAGGCCGCGGCGATGCTGATCGGCGATGCCGGCGGCAAGGTGGCCGAGTGCTGTTTCATCCACGAACTGGCCACACTCGAAGGCCGGGTGCGTCTGGAAAAACGCGGACTGAGCGTGTTCACGCTCTGGTCGGATTAGGGTGGTCGCGTGCCATCGGGATGCGTACCGGGGGTAGGCTGCACCCCCGGGTCAGGCGGCAGGCGCCTAGCCGATGAACGGATGCGCGCGAATGTAGACTTTTTCCTCGCGCATGGTGCGCGCGAGCAGTTTCACCAGCGCGAACACGGCTTCGATGTGCGGCGTCGGCTCACCGACGATGCGCCCGACTTCGATCACCGAGCCGACCAGGGCGTCGATCTCCGGATCGCGTCCGGCCTCCACATCCTGCAGCATCGAAGTCTTGTGCTTGCCCACGCGCTCGGCGCCGGCAATGCGCTTCTCCAGCGTCACGCGGAAGCTGACGCCGAGGCGGTTGGCCACGGCCTGCGCCTCGCGCATCATCGCGGCGGCGAGATCGCGCGTGAGCGGGAACTGGCAGATGTCGACCAGCGTGGAATGCGTGAGCGAACTGATCGGGTTGAACGTCAGGTTGCCCCACAGCTTGAGCCAGATCTCGGAACGGATATTGTCCAGCACCGGCGCCTTGAGCCCGGCGCGCGCGAAGGTTTCGGCGATTGCGTTTACACGCGCGCTGCTCGATCCGTCCAGTTCCCCCAGCGGAAAACGGTCGCCCTCGATGTGGCGCACCACGCCGGGTGCTGCCAGTTCGCAGGCGGGATAGACGACGCAGCCGAGCAGGCGCCGCGGATCCACGGCCGCGGCAATCGCCCCGTCGGGATCGACGCTGGTCACGACGCGACCGTCGAACTCGCCTCCATGGCGCTGGAAATACCACCAGGGGATGCCGTTCTGCATCGGAATGACGACCGTATCCTTGTGGCACAGCGCGGCGAGATCCGTTGCCACGGCCGCCACCTGGTGCGCTTTCATTCCGAGGATGACGATGTCGTGCGGCCCGGCTTCGGCCGGCGTGGCGGCGCTGCGCACGTTTTGCGCGACCTGCTCGGTGCCGTCGTGCATGATCAGGCGCATGCCGTGCGCGCGGATTGCCTGCAGGTTGGCGCCACGCGCGACCAGGGTCACATCCTCGCCGGCGAGCGCGAGCTTCGCCCCCACGAAGCCGCCGATCGAGCCTGCACCCACAATGCAATACTTCATATCCCCACCCTGGAATAGACCGTGCGTGAAACGTCAACGCCGGGCCGCGCAACATCGCGCCGGCGTCTGCAGTTCTTATTGTGCTGCAACCGAAGCCGAATGTTGCATCGCAACAGCTTGTGCCGTCAACTGAATCACTGGCGCGAGCCACACAAAAATTTTGATTAACCGATAAATTCCGGTCGAGTATTATCCAGTCTGACCGGCGCCCGATGCCCGGACGAGACCGCATGCGCACCGATGGATTTCTCTTACGCTTTCGAGCGTCGAGCCCGATGAACCCGGCGGCCGATGCCGAGTACGCGATGAGCCGCGGCGCAGCCGGCAGCGCATGAGCCGTCTGCTCGATCACCTGAAGAACGCGGAGCGCAAGCGCCGCGATTTGCGCGGACGGCATTCCGGGAGTGCCGATGCGCCTGCGGGCCCGTCTGGCAAAGCCAGTCCGGCCGCAGCAAGCGCCCTTGCAAAAGCCGCGCCGAATGCGAGTTCAGCCGAAGACGAAAGTTATTGGACCGAAGTAAGGCGCCGCCTTGCCGAAGCCGATCAGCAGCGCCGGGTGAGGGATACATTTTCGCCGGACGAAGTGCGCGAGCTGGCGCACGCTGCCGGGGCCGAAACGCTGTTGGCACAGCTCGAAGCCGAAGCGCAGCAGCGCGTACAGCAGGAGCGCGACTCCGTCAGGATAGAGGCGGAGAAGGCGCGGCACGATCAGGAGGCGCTGGACCACGCGCGGCGCCGCGAGGATGCCGAGCGCAAGCTGCGCGACGCGGCGGAGCAGCGCAGCCGTCGCGAAACTTCAGCAATGAAAATAGCGCGGCAGAGGGCGCAGGCGGATGCGGATGTCGCAACGCAGGTCAAGGCGCGCATATTCGCCGAGCAGGCGGCGCAGGCGCAGGAACGGCAGCGCCGCGAAGCCGAGAGTGCCGCCGAAGCGCAAGCGCGGCAGCGCGCGTCGCTGGAACAAGCCGAGCTGGAAGAGATCGCGCGCCGCCGCGACGAGGCGGCGCGCGCGCACGAGGCCGCAGCGCGGCGATCGCTGGCGGAGCGCGAGGCCAGGGCGGCGGCCGAGGCGAAACTCGCGGCCGGGCGCGAAGCCGAAGAGCTCGCGCTCGAGCATGCCGCGGCGGAACGCGAAGCCGGCGAGCTGGCGCAAGCGCGCATGGCGGCAGAACAGGCCGCTGAGCAGGCAGCGCGGGCGCGCGCCGATGCCGACGTGCGCGCCCAGGCCGAAGCCGAGGCGCGTGTTGCAGCCGAGCAGGCGTTGGAGCAGGCTGCGCAACTGCGCCTGGAAGCGGAGGCGCAGCTGCAGGCGAACGCCGAGGCGCTGGCGCTCGCCGAAGCGCAAGCGCTACAGGCCGCGGCGATGCGGGCACGGGCGGAGAGCGAGGCGACAGGCGCCGCCCGGGTGCGCGCCGAACAAGAAGCGCTGGCGCTGGCGCAAAGCAAGGCGCGGGCGACCGCGGAGCGTGCGCTGTCGGAGCAGACCCAGGCGCGCCAAGCCGCGGAGGCGGCACTGGTCCAGGCTGCGGAACGCCGCGCGCAAGCGGAGCGCGATCAGGAAGCCGCTGCGCGCGAGCGCGCACAGGCACAAGCGCTGGCCGCCGAGCAGGCACGCAGCCGCGCCGAGGCCGATGCGCTTGCGGCCGAGGCCGCAGCCGGCCGCAGGCGCGCCGAGGAGGCAGCCAGGGTCAGCGCCGAGACGGCCATGCTCGCCGAAGCGCAAGCCGCACAGGCCGCGACCGCGCGCGCGCAGGCCGAAGCGGAGGCAGAGTCGTCCGCGCAGCTGCGGGCACAGCAGGAGGCGCAATTACTCGCGCAAAGCGAGGCGCGGGCGACTGCGGAGCGCGCCCTCTCGATACAAGCAAAGGCGCGCGAGGCAGCGGAACTGGAAGCCGCGGCGGCGGTGGAACGCAAGGCGCAAGCGGAGCTGGAAGCTGCGGCCCTGGCGCAGGAGCGCCAAGCCGCGGAGGCGGCACTGACCCAGGCTGCGGAGCGCCGCGCGCAAGCGGAGCGCGATCAGGAAACGGCTGCGCGCGAGCGCGCTGCAGCCGAGGCGAACGCGCTGGAGGCTGCACGGCGGCGCATTGCGGAAGAGCAGCGCGCGGAGGGGGCGGCGAAAACACGGACCGAGGCTCAGGAGCAAGCGCTACACGCGACTCGTGAACGCGAAGCCGCCGAACGCCGTCTGGCGGCTGCAGCCGCGGCGAGAGCCGGCGCCGAGGCGCGAGCCGAAGCGCTGGCGCAGGAGCGTGCGCAGGCCGATGCCGCGGCAGTCGCAGCGGCGGCAGAGCGCGAACGCGAGGAGGAGGCAGCCGCAGAGCGGGCGCACGAACGCAGCGAGGCCGAGGCGCGGGCAAGGCAACAGGCCGAGGACGCAATCGTTGTGGAGCAGCGCGCAGAACAGGCGGCGCAAGCGCGCGAGAAAGAGGAGGCGCAGGCGCTGGCTGCCATGCGCGAGCGCGAAGTCAGCGAAAGGGCGCTGGCAGCCGCAGCGGCGGCGAGAGCCGAAACCGAAGCGGCAGCTGAGTCCCTGGCGCGCGAGCACGCCGAAGCAGAGCGCCGCCTGGAAGCTGCGGCGCAGGCGCGGCTCGCGGCGGAGGAGCAGGCGCAGCAACAGGCGCAAGAACGCGCGCGGGCCGACGCGCTCGCCACGGAGGCAGCGCGCCAGCGTGCCCAGCGCGAAATCGCAGAGCGCGCGGCGGCCGGGCGGCGCGCAGAGGAAGAACGCAAGGCGGCGCAACGGGCGCGAGAACGGGAAGCGCTCGAGTGCGAGGCGGAAGAACTGGCGCGGGGCCGTGCCGCGGAGGAGCGCAGATTGCAGACGGCCGCTGCGGAGCGCGCTGCCGCGGAGCTCGCAGCGGACCAGGCGGCCGCGCTGCGAGCGAGCGCCGAAGAAGAGGCAGGGCAGGCAGCGCAGGGGGCATTTGCGGCATTGGAGCGGGAACGGGAGCGGGCCGAAGCCCGCGCGCGCGCCGGGCGACAGGCGGAAGACAAGGCCAGGGCGCGATTGGACGCGGAGCGGGCGCGCGCCGAGTCCGGGAAAAGTAAGCTGCGCGCGGAGGAGGCGGCCTTGGCCTCGGCCAGAGAACGCGCCCGGCTGGAAGCCGGGTCGGCCGCGCTTGCCGCGCAGGCGGTCGCGGACGCGGCCCGGCGCGCCCAGGCTGCGGGCGAACGCAGGCAGATCGCGCTCAGGCGCGCCGGGGCGGGCTGGCGCAAAGCTGCCGCGCCCGCGGCGCTGCTGGTGCTCGCGTTCGCGCTGGGCATGGGCGCGCACGCGCTCTGGCTGCAGCCGGCTGCGCAGAACGG
Source organism: Pseudomonadota bacterium (assembly GCA_021825225.1). Taxonomy (GTDB): domain Bacteria; phylum Pseudomonadota; class Gammaproteobacteria; order Burkholderiales; family SG8-39; genus 2-12-FULL-64-23. The sequence goes on along the minus strand of JAKAIH010000002.1, from coordinate 7,819 downwards.
CGCTGCGCCCTTGCGCGATTGGGCAAGCCGGTCAGGCGCGGGCGTTGCTCGGTCGTCGGTGCCGGTGCTGAAGCTGGACACCGATTCCGCCGGGTTTGCGGCGCGCGCGGCCGCCAAGAAGCGCAAAGCGCGCTGATTCAGGCAAGCGCTGTGAACTCGGAACCCGTAACAAAAGTCACTTTGTTACGATCCGACTTAGGGGAGCACGAGGGGGTATCCCCTCGTTTTGTCACAGAGCCTTAATCGAGCTTGATGCCGGCTGCGCGCACTACGCCGCCCCAGCGCGTGATCTCGCCGTCCACGTAGTGCCCGAACGCCGCGGAGTCCATGAACTGGGGCTCTGCGCCCTGCAGCCGGAGCGTGTCGACCACTGTCTTTTCGCGCAAGGCGCGCTCCAGGGCCTGCGCCACCTTGGCGACTACTTCACGCGGGGTGCCGGCCGGTGCGAACAGGCCCACCCAGGTGGCCGACGCCACCGAGGGGTAACCCAGTTCGGTGAAGGTCGGCACGTCGGGCAGGGCGAAGTGCCGTTTCGGCGAAGTCACCGCAAGCGCCTTGAGCTTGCCCGAACGAATCAAGGGCAGCGCCACCGGAACGGTGTTGAACATCATGGTGATCTGGCCGCCGAGCAGGTCTGTGGTCGCGGGCGCCGCGCCCTTGTACGGGACGTGCAGCACATCGACGCCGGCCGCGCTGCGGAACAGTTCGCCCGCGAGATGCAGGGAAGTGCCGCTGCCGGCCGAACCATAGCTCAGCTTGCCCGGCTTGGCGCGCGCCTGCTGCACCAGGTCGGCCAGCGTGTTTATGCCCGAGGCTGGCGTCACCACCAGCACATTGGGCACGCCGGCGATATGCGCCACGGGCACGAAATCGCGGCGCGCATCGTAAGCGAGCTTGGTATAGAGGGCGGGATTGGCGCCGTGGGTGGCGGAAGTGCCGGCGAGCAAGGTATAGCCGTCGGCCGCGCTCTTGGCCACCGCGTCCGCGCCGATGTTGCCGCTGGCGCCAGGGCGGTTCTCGATCAACATCGGCTGCCCGAGTTCCTTCGACAGCTGCTGCGCGCTGGTGCGCACGATGATGTCTATCGCTCCGCCTGCCGGAAACGGCACAATGATGTGCACCGGCTTGCTCGGATAGGTATCGGCCAGGGCGGCATCGGTCCAGGCCAGCAGGGCGGCGAGCGCCGCAAATGCATACAGTAGTTTTTTCATCGTCGGTCTCTTCAGGAAGGAAATCTGGGCACAGGAGGGAAGCAGCGCTGCCGACCGGTCCGGCTGCGCACCGGGCCTGCGTTCGGAATCGGCCTGCGAAATCCGGCAAAGGCCAGGCGCGCGCGGCCCTCAGGACGCCGGGGCGATGCGCGCGACGATGCGCTCGCGCGTCAGGCGCGAGCCGGCCGGCGTGCGCAGAACCTCGGCGGCTTCGGCGCGCTCGTCCTGGCGGAACCTGGCGGTGCATTTAATCCCCGTGCTTTGCCACTGGCCGTCCTGGCACTGCTGGATGGTGCCGGCTTTGCATATTCTGGATTTTTCCGGCAGCTGCTTGTCGTTCCAGGGGCAGGGTTTGCCGGCCTGCGCTATCGAGCCGATCGAAAGCAGGGTGCATGCAAGGGCCAGGGTCATCAATCGCTTGCTCATGGATTCCTCTCGCTTGGTGCGTGAAGGGAGATGCAGCGCTGTCATCGGCGCGCGTGGTCTGCGGTCAAAGCTAAAGTAATTTCGGCTGCGGGTCAACAGATCCTAGTGCGCGAAGCGCAGGCACAGTTGCAGCAACTCGTCCCAGACATCGCCGCGCGCCAGGCCCTTGATGGTGCGGTCGATGCGCGCGGCGTGGCGCAGCGCCTGGGCCAGCGCTGCGGCTTTCAGCCGGCGCGCGGCTCCGGCCACCGCCCGCTGGCGCGCTTCGCCCCAGACGCGGTTGTTGCCGTAGAGCCGCTGCAGGTCCTCGCCCTGGGCGAGGCCCGCCTGCACCTTGGCCACGGCGCGAATCTCCTCGGAGAGCACCCACAGGATCTTGGGCGGGGCTTCGCCTTCGCTCTTCAAGCCCTCGAGCATGCGCGCGAGGCGCGCCTTGTCGCCGGCGAGCATCGCCTCGTTCAGCTTGAACGCATCGTAGCGCGCGACATTGAGCACCGCCGCGCACACCGCGTCGAAGTCGAGTTCACCGGGGGGAAACAGCAAGCCGAGCTTCTGGATTTCCTGGTGCGCGGCGAGCAGATTGCCCTCCACGCTGTCGGCGAGGAATTGCAGCGTTTCGCGCCCGGCCTTCTGCTTTTGCCGCGCGAGCCGTGCCGCGATCCACTGCGGCAACTGCGCGCGTTCCACCTGGAAGGTGTTGATCAGCGCGCCCTCGCGCGTGAGCGCCTTGAACCAGGCCGCGTCCTGGCTTCTGCGGTCGAGCTTGGGCAGGCTCACGATGGCGAGCACGTCGGCAACCAGCGCGGAACAGTATTGCACGATCGCCGCCGCGCCCTCGGTGCCGGGCTTGCCGCCGGGGATGCGCAGCTCGATCAGCTTTTTCGACGAGAACAGCGACAGGTTGGCGCCGCTTGCGCCGAGCAGGCCCCAGTCGAAGCCGCGCTCCACCGTGAGCACCTCGCGCTCGGCAAAACCCTGGGTGCGCGCCCGGGCGCGGATCGCGTCGGCCGCCTCCAGCGACTGCAGCGGCTCGTCGCCGTGGATGATGTACAGAGGCGCCAGGCCGCGCGCGAGGTGGCGTTCCAGCTCCTCAGCGCGCAGCAGCATCTTTCGGCTTGGGCTCGAACGCGATCGGCTCCGCGGGCGCGGCGGCGAGGCGGCGCAGGATCTGCTGCACCATGTCGCTTTGCATGTCGCGGAACAGCAACTGCTCCTCCGATTCCTTGGACAGCACCTGCGCGTCGTTGAAGGAGATGTCGCGCGTGAGCCGGATTTCGCTTTGCGGCAGGTAATCGCGGCCCTTCGCGTCGTGGACGCGGAAACTCAGGCGGTAGCGCAGCTGGAATTCGCGCACCCGGCCGGAGGTGTCGAAGGACAAAATGCTTTTGCCGCGCTCTTCGGATGTCAAGTCGAGGATCGCCTGCGCCTCGCTCGGTTTGTCCACCAGTCTGGTGTGGGTGCCGGCGATGATGTTGCGCTTCAATTCGATGCCCAGCGGCGAGATCGCGGGGATGTCGACATAGAGCGTCTCGAACGGCAGCGTGGCCTGGCCGCGCAACTGAAAGCCGCAGGCGGCAGTCATCAGTCCCAACGCGATGATCGCCAGGATGCGCATGCAGTTATACGCCCGAGGTTTCATGCGTTCAAACCACCACGTTCACCAGGCGGCCGGGCACGACGATGACCTTCTTCACCTGCTGCCCGGCGACGAATTTCTGCACCTGCTCGTTGGCGAGGGCGGCGGCTTCGATCGCGTCCTTGCCGGCGTTCTTGGCGACGCGGATGTTGCCGCGCAGCTTGCCGTTCACCTGTACCACCAGCTCGATCTCGTCCCGCTCCAGCGCAGCCGGGTCGGGCTCGGGCCAGGGCGCATGCAGGATGTCTTCGCCGTAGCCGAGTTCGTGCCACAGCGCGTGGGTGATGTGCGGCGCAATCGGCGACAGCAGCCTGAGCAGAATGGACATGCCTTCGGACAGCGTCGGTCCGGGTGCGGCGCGCTCCAGCGTGTTGAGGATTTTCATGCAGGCGGAGGCGACGGTATTGAACTGATGCTTGTTCAGGTCGTAATTCGCCTGCTTCAGCGTCAGGTGAATCTCGCGCCGCTGCCCGGCCTGATGCGCAGCCTTGAGCTGGGCGTGCCGGCCGAGCGCCGCGCGGTGCTCGTGCGCGAACGCCCACAGCCGCTTGAGGAAGCGGAACGCGCCCTGCACGCCGGAGTCCGACCATTCCAGCGTCTGCTCGGGCGGGCTCGCGAACATCATGAAAAAGCGCGCGGTGTCCGCGCCGTAGGTTTCGATCAGCGCCTGCGGGTCGACGCCGTTGTTCTTCGACTTGGACATGGTGCCGATGCCGCCGGACTCGACGGCTTCGCCGTCGGCCTTGAGCACGGCGTGCGCGCGCTGACCCTTGTCGTCCAGGCGCCACTCGATCTCGGACGGATTGTAGTAGGCGATGCGCCCGGCGCCGCCCTTCCTGAAGTAGATCTCGTTGAGCACCATGCCCTGGGTGAGCAGATTCGAGAACGGTTCGTCGAATTTCACCATGCCGAGATCGCGCATCACCTTGGTCCAGAAGCGCGAATACAGCAGGTGCAGAATCGCGTGCTCGATGCCGCCGATGTACTGGTCCACCGGCAGCCAGTAGTTCACACGCCCGTCCACCATCTGCGCCGCGCCCGGGCAGGCATAGCGGATGTAATACCAGGACGAATCGACGAAAGTGTCCATGGTGTCGGTTTCGCGCCGCGCGGCCTTGCCGCAGCGCGGGCAGGCGCAGTCGAGGAACGCGTGGTGCTTGGCGAGGGGATTGCCCGAGCCGTCGGGCACCAGGTCCTCGGGCAGGACCACCGGCAGGTCCTTGTCGGGCACCGGTACTGCGCCGCAGTCTTTGCAGTGGATGATCGGGATCGGCGTGCCCCAGTAGCGCTGGCGCGAAATGCCCCAGTCGCGCAGGCGCCACACTACCTGTTTGTCGCCCAGACCCTTGGCGCGCAGGTCGGCGGCGATGGCGTCGGTCGCCTCGGCGTAAGCCAGGCCGTCGTATTTGCCCGAATTGATGCAGGTCCCGTATTCGGCGTACTCGGTGCGCCAGGGCTCGGGCACGGCGTCGCCTGCCGGCGTGCGGATCACGCATTTGATCGGCAGGCCGTATTTCAACGCGAAGGCATAGTCGCGCTCGTCGTGCCCCGGCACGCCCATCACCGCGCCTTCGCCGTAGCTCATCAGCACGTAATTGCCTACCCACACCGGGATCTGTTCGCCCGAGATCGGGTGGGTCACGGCGAGACCGGTGGGCATGCCTTTCTTTTCCTGCAACGCGATATCGGCTTCCTGCACGCCGCCGCGCTTGCACTCCTCGATGAACGCCGCGAGCAGCGCATTGTTCTTCGCTGCATGGGTTGCGAGCGGATGCTCGGCTGCGACCGCGCAGAAGGTCACGCCCATGATGGTGTCGGCGCGCGTGGTGAACACCTTGAGCAGTTGCTGCTCGCTGCCGAGGCTGTAGGGAAAACCGAAGTTCACGCCGTGGCTCTTGCCGATCCAGTTGGCCTGCATGGTCTTCACCCGCTCGGGCCAGCCGGGCAGCGTGCCTAGCGCGGCGAGCAGTTCTTCGGCGTAAGCGGTGATTTTCATGTAGTACATCGGGATTTCGCGCTTTTCCACCAGCGCCCCGGTGCGCCAGCCGCGGCCGTCTATGACCTGTTCGTTGGCGAGCACGGTCTGGTCGACCGGATCCCAGTTGACGGTGCCGGTCTTGAGATACATGAGCCCTTTTTCGAGCATGCGCAGGAACAGCCACTGGTTCCACTGGTAGTACTCGGGCCGGCAGGTGGTGACTTCGCGCTTCCAGTCCAGGGCGAAGCCCAGCGACTGCAGCTGCTTTTTCATATAGGCGATGTTGTCGTAAGTCCACTTCGCCGGCGGCACGCCGTTGGCCATTGCGGCGTTCTCCGCGGGCAGGCCGAACGCATCCCAGCCCATCGGCTGCAGCACGTTGCAGCCGCGCATGCGGTGAAAGCGCGTGAGCGCGTCGCCGATGGTGTAATTGCGCACATGCCCCATGTGCAGCTTGCCCGAAGGGTAGGGGAACATCGACAGGCAGTAATATTTCGGGCGCGCGGCCTCCCCCGGCGCCGGTTCGGCGGCCTGAAAAGCGTGAGTCTGTTCCCAATGCCTCTGGGCGGCGCGTTCTACGGATTCGGCGTGGTACTGGGCTTGCATGGACGTTTCGCAGTGTGACGAATGGGGCATTATACAAGCCCGCCCCCCAGAATCAGAGGAAACGGCTTGCGGCGGCGCGGCGGAACCGGCGCAGACGCGAAATCTCCGGACGCCCGCAGCCGGTGCTGCGGTAAAATCGCGCTTCGAAAAACGTCCTCGCGCACGATGTCGCTACTCGCCAACCTGAACCCGGAACAGCTCGCTGCGGTCACCCTGCCGAACCAGTCGGCGCTGATTCTCGCCGGCGCGGGCTCGGGCAAGACGCGCGTGCTCACCACGCGCATCGCCTGGCTGATCCAGACCGGCAACGTCAGCCCGGCGGGCATCCTCGCCGTGACGTTCACGAACAAGGCGGCGAAGGAAATGCTCACGCGCATCTCCGCCATGCTGCCGATCTCCACCCGCGGCATGTGGGTCGGCACTTTCCACGGCCTGTGCAACCGCCTGCTGCGCGCGCATCACCGCGACGCCGGGCTGCCGCAGCTGTTCCAGATCCTCGACTCGGCCGACCAGCTGTCGCTGGTGAAGCGCGTGCTCAAGGGCATGAACGTGGACGAGGACCGCTTTCCGCCGAAACAGGTGCAACACTACATCAACGCCAACAAGGAAGAAGGCAAACGCGCCGGCGAAGCCGAGGCCTACGACGAGTTCAGCCGCCGCTACGCCGAGATCTACGCTGCCTACGACGAGCAGTGCCAGCGCGAGGGTGTGGTCGATTTCGCCGAGCTGCTGCTCAGGACCTTCGAGTTGCTGTCGAAAAACGAAATCCTGCGCGAACACTATCGCGGGCGCTTCCGCCATATCCTGGTGGACGAGTTCCAGGACACCAACCGCCTGCAGTACCGCTGGCTCAAGCTGCTGACCGGTCCGGGCAGTGTGATATTCGCGGTAGGGGACGACGATCAGTCCATATACGCGTTTCGTGGCGCGAACGTAGGCAACATGGCCGACTTCGAGCGCGACTTCCACGTCGAGAACGTGATCCGCCTGGAGCAGAACTACCGCTCGCACGGCAACATTCTCGATGCGGCCAACGCGCTGATTTCGAACAACCGCAAGCGCCTGGGCAAGAACCTGTGGACCGCGGCCGGGCACGGCGAGCCGCTGCGCGTGTACGAGGCCCAGACGGACGGTTTCGAGGCGCACTGGCTGGCCGAGGAAGTCGAAGCGCTGCATCGCGACGGCGTCGCGCGGCGCGAAATCGGTGTGCTCTACCGCTCCAACGCGCAGTCGCGCATCCTCGAGCATGCGCTGTTCTCCGCCGGCATACCCTACCGCGTCTATGGAGGCTTGCGCTTTTTCGAGCGTATGGAGGTCAAGCACGCGCTCGCTTATCTGCGCCTGATCGCGAGTTCCGATGACGACAGCGCTTTCCTGCGCGTGGTGAATTTTCCGACGCGCGGCATCGGCGCCCGCTCGCTCGATGCGCTGCAGGAAGCGGCGAAGGCCGGCAATTGCAGCCTCTATAACGCAGTGCCGCAACTCGCGGGCAAGGCGGGCAACGCGCTGGGCGCCTTCGTCGCGACGATAGAATCCCTGCGCCGGGAAGCCGACGGCCTGCCCCTGCCCGAGGTCGTGGAGCACATGCTGGCGAAGTCGGGGCTGCTCGCCCATTTTCAGGCGGAGAAGGACGGCGCCGACCGGGTGGAGAACCTGCAGGAACTGGTCAACGCGGCGGCGCTGTTCGTGCAGGAGGAGGACGAGGCGCAGGACCTGGCGGCTTTCCTCGCGCACGCCGCGCTCGAGGCGGGCGAGCACCAGGCGGGAGAGGGCGCGGACGCGCTGCAGCTGATGACAGTGCATTCGGCCAAGGGCCTGGAATTCCAGGCGGTGTTCGTCACCGGGCTGGAGGAGGGGCTGTTTCCGCACGAGCAAAGCCGCAACGAGAACGACGGCCTGGAGGAGGAGCGGCGCCTGATGTACGTGGCGATCACGCGCGCGCGCGCGCGCCTGTACCTGTCC
>JAKAIH010000289.1 GCA_021825225.1 Pseudomonadota bacterium | reverse complement strand
CCATGGGGCAGCAGGTGGTGGTCGAAAACCGCCCCGGCGCGGGCACGGTGATCGCGACCGAATACGTCGCGCGCGCCCCGGCCGACGGCTACACCATGCTGGTGATGGCCAACAGCTTCGTCATCAACCCGAGCGTGCACGCGAAGCTGCCCTACGACCCGTTCAAGAATTTCGCGCCGGTGACCTTGCTCGTGAATTCGCCGCAGGTGCTGGTCGCGGGTCCGTCGCTGCCGGTCAAGAACCTGAAGGAGTTCGTCGCGCTGGTGCAGAGCCAGCCCGGGAAATTCAGCATCGCCACGGTGGGCCCCGCGACCACGCAGCACGTCGCGAGCGAAATGCTGAAGAGCGCGATGAAGCTCAACATGATCTACGCGCCTTACCCCGGCGGCGCGCCCGCCGTGACCGCGCTGATCGGCGGCCACGTCGATGCGGTGCTCGCGAATTACTCCGAAGTGTCGCAGCAGGTGCTCGCGGGCAAGATACGCGCGCTCGCCGTCACCTCGCGCGAACGCCTCGCCATGATCAAGGACGTGCCGACGGTGGCGGAGTCCGGCTACGGCGACTTCGAGGCCGTGGCCTGGTTCGGCTTCATGGTCACCGGCGGCAGCCCGCCCGCCGCGATCGCGCGCCTCAACGCCGAGGCGAACAAGGCGCTGCAGGCGCCCGACGTGCGCGAGAAACTGATCGCGCAGGGGATGTACCCGGTCGGCACGACACCGGAACAGTTCGATGCGCACATCCGCTCCGAGATGGCGAAGTACGCGAAGGTGATCAAGGAAGCGGGCATCAAGGTCGAGTAAGGGATCGGCGCCGGGGTGGCGCGGCCTGCGCCGTGCGCTCCGCTCGCGATCCGGGTTCACGGGACGGCGATGGCTGAAGAATGGCTTGCAGAGCCGGTCTTCAGCCTGCTTGCTCCGTCCTGCTAAATATTTCGGCTGGGCCATTTGCGTAGTTCGAACACATGGCTGCGTGCCAATTTGGTAGGCTAGATTTCGCGCATTCGTTGCACCGCCGGCACCTGAGTCTCGCGCAGCGCTCCGAGTACCGCGAACGCGACGGAGAGCAGCGCCACGCCGATCAAGACGCCCACGTAGCCCCAGGGCACGCTGAGAGCTTCCGGCGGCGGATCGAAAGCGCCCGTCAGAAGTTTGACCAGCATCCACGCCAGCGCAAATCCGGTCAGCGTTCCGACCGCAGTTCCGGCGAAAAACAGCAACAGCGCCTCGCTCCACAGAAAAGCGCCCAATTGCCGGGGTTTCGCGCCGAGCGCGGAGAGGATGGCGAAGGTGCGCCGCCGGTCGGCGAGGCCGAGGGCGAGAATCAGGCCCGTTGCGCTCGCCACCATCAGTACGGCGAGGCCGAGTTCCAGCCGTGTCAGTCCTCCCAGATCGACGGCGGTGAGGCTAGAGCCGATGAGGCGCAATGTTTCACCGATCTCGGTGACCTTCACCCCCGGCAACGCCGCCACGAGCTCGCGTGCGGCGGCCGCAACTCCGGCGCTCGCCGCCGAGGTCTTCAGCAGCACGATCTCGGAAGCCGGGGCGCCCGTCACCTGTCCGATGTAAGCGGCGTTCGCAACCAGGAATGAATCGCGCGGCGCGGTCGGAAATTCGCGCACGACGCCGATAAAGTGGAACGGGACAACATGATATTGGTGATCGACCGCGCTTTGCAGCCGCAGGTTGAGCGGGTCTCCGGGCTGCAACTGGAAATCGTTGACCGTTTCCGCCGCGACAAGGACGCCGTCCGGGGTTTGCCTCAGCAGATCCAGGCTTTTGCCCGCATCTCCGCCTGCGAAATAGGCGTTCGACATCCGTGTCGCCTCGCCGATATGCGCGGCGTCGATGCCGTACAGGTCCTGCAGATCGGTGCCGACATAGGCCAGCCGGTGCTGCATCCCTTGAGCGGCGCTCACGCCGGGCAGCGCCGCGAGTTCCTTGAATTTCGTCGATGCGGGCGCCTGCGCCGTGCCCGTGACCGTGACATCGGCGCCGTTGGTGAGTTCGGCATCGACGCGCGTCTGCGCATGATAGGTGGTGTTGAAGACGGCGGTCGATATCGCAAAGGCAAAGGCGAGCGCAACCAGCGCAATGCCTTGCGTCATGCGCTTGCCCTGACGGCTGATCGTGGCTGCCACGACCCCGGACAGCGGGCCTGCGATCGGTTGCAGTGCCTTGGCCAGCGCCGCGCGACCGCGCTGCAGGCCGGCGCGGCACAAGCGGATCGTCAGCAGGCCGGCGCCCAGCCACAGCAGCACCGGCGCGAGAAACGCCGCATAGTCGACCGACGACGCGGGCACGCCCTCGGGCGCGAGTACCACCTGATAGCCGCTACTCCAGGTTCTCCAGAAGACGACCGCCGACAAGGCGATAAGAATGAAATCAAGTCCGACGCGCCGCCACAATTGCACTCGACCGCCGCTCGCGGACATCCGCGCCGCAGTGACCGTGGTTTGTCTCGCGTCCATCCAGGCAGTGGTGAGGATTGCGGCATGGGAAAGCAAAACTCCGGCGCAGACGGCCCCCGTGACCCAATAAATGGCGATGGCGTTGAAAATACTGACGTCGAGCAGCGTTCGCGACAGGATGGCGGCGAAAAGAAGTCCAGCCGCCGATCCTCCCAGGCCAACCAGCGCAGCTTCTACTGCGGCCAGCTTCATGATCTGTGCGCGCGACGCACCGCGGACGCGCAGCAGCGCCTGATCGCGCCGTCTGCGTACGCCGCCAGATGCCACCACTGCGATGGTGAGAACGATTGCGAGCAGAGCGCCAGGCGCGCCGAGAAACAGGAACAGCACTTTGGCATACAGGGCGTCGCTGCGCACCGCATTGAGTCGCGCCGCGAGATTGTCGGCGACAATGCCGCTGCCGGCGATACGCGCCTCAAGGTTTTTCGCGGCGCCCTGGACCGCGACGAACGCAGCCTCCGGATCGCGCGGAAGTCCAGTGTGCTTCAGTCCCACGTGGAGTTGAATCCTGACCGCGTCCGGCCTGACCGCGGCCTGCGGATCGAACAGGCGATGCCACTGGTCAAGGGGCATCAGCAACACGTTGTCGGGCGGCGCCTGCGGCGCGGCGCCCGCCGGAACGCCGACGGCCTGGAACATCGAATCGGCATTGGGCAGATCGACGACGCCGGCAACGGTCACATCCACGGGCGCCAGCGCCGGCCGGCGGATCGACACGACGTCGCCTACTGCGACGTGCAGATTAGCGGCGGTCTGCTGCGCGACGAGCACCCCGTCCAAGCTGCCGAGAAGGGAGCGCAATTGCGTCGGATAGTCGTGCGCGTACGACGCATCGACGCCAAGCACCTTGCCTTTGCCCGTGGTCTGCACGGTCGCACCGGTATGCGCCTCGAAGCCGTCCACTTGCGCATAGCCGGCTTCATGCAGGGTAGCGACCGCAGCAGACTGCCCGATCGCCGCGACGACCGACGGGACGGCTGTTCCGGGAACGAGCTGCACCTGCCAATCCACGGGTACGCTCGCGACCGCGCGCCGTGTCATGGAGGCCGTGCTTTGGGCAAGAAATGCGCCGAGCGCCGCAAGCATTGCCACCGTGACCGCGATGCCCGCCGCGCAACCGAGCAGCCGGCCGTTGCGCTCCTTTACGAGGCCGAGGAACCAGGACGCGATCATGCTGGCTCCGGAGTCTGGGCCGATTCGGCGAGAACGCCGTGCTCGATACGCCACACCTTGTCCATGCGGGCCGCAATCGACGGGTCATGCGTAGCAATGACCAGCGCGGCGCTAGTGCCGGCCAAGTGGGCGATCAGCGCGTCGAGCAGTGCATGGCCGGTCGGCTGATCGAGCTGGCCCGTCGGTTCGTCGGCCAAAATCACGCGTGGGCTGCCGACGATCGCGCGCGCCATCGCCACCCGTTGCATCTGGCCGCCGGAGAGTTCCTCGGGCAGCTTGCGCGCGAGTGCCTCAAGACCGAAAGTCGCCAGCGCGGCTCTGACGGCCGCGTCGATGTCGCCTGCCGATTTGGCAAGCAGCAGCGGCAGTGCGACGTTCTCGCTCACGCTCATCGGTTCCAGCAGGCTTGGCGCCTGGAACACGAGCGAAATCTTTTCCGGCAGCAGTGTCTCGCGCGGGCCCAGCGCAGGCCATGCGATGGTGCCTTCGCTCGGTGCGTCGAGCCCCGCCATCAGGTGCAGCAAGGTCGATTTGCCGCTGCCGGATCGGCCCACGAGCGCCACGCGGTCCCCCGCGTGCAGGCGCAATGTCGCCGATACGACCGCGGCGACGGGCACACCCCCCAGCCGATAGCTGCGGCTGACCGAGCGCGCGTCGATGAGAATCTCAGACATTTTGCAGCCGTCCGTCCCGGATTTGCAAAACACTGTCGGCGTTGGCCGCCAGTGCCGGGCTGTGGGTTGCGACCAGAATCGTGCCGCCGGCCTGGCATCGCTCCCGCAACAGCCGCAGAATATGTGCCTCGGTCGCCGCATCCACTTCCGCCGTCGGCTCGTCCGCGAGCAGAACCTGCGGGTCCGCCGACA
>JAKAIH010000001.1 GCA_021825225.1 Pseudomonadota bacterium | reverse complement strand
AGGTGCACTTGAGCGCGCGTCGCCTCGACGCCTTGTTCAGTACCCCTGTTTGCATTGCGCCGCTTGAATGTCGTGCAGCACGGGTAAGTCTCATTTATAAACAGGGCGATAATGCCCATTCTTGCAGTTAAATATCAGATTAGTCAAATTTTTTTGCTGATTCACCGGATGAAGTGCAGCGCGATGCGCCTGGCGCGCGGGCAAAAAAAAGCCCTTGCCACTTGGCAAGGGCTTTTACCCTGGCCCAGGTTCCGCGCGTCATGCGCAACGCGCCACGCGGGTGCGCCTGCGAACAGGTCGCGGAGTTCAGCTGCCGAGTATTGTTCCCACGGCAATTCCGAGCTCGGCGGGGGAGACCTTCTTGCCGCTGCCCAGTTTGCCTTTGCTGACCTCGATCTGCCCGCCCTGGGCGGTGATGAACATGCTGCCGGCGCTGACCGCTGTGACCTCGCCGATCTTGCCTTTGACCGCACCGAAGGTTCGCACCAGATGCTTCTTCGAGCCGAACAATTGCAGCTTCTCGCCCCGGTGCGTGGTCCATGCGCCCGGCGCGGGGTCGCAGCCGCGGATCAGGTTGTGAATGAAATCGACGTGACTGGCCCAGTTGATCCGGGCCTCGCCCTCGCGGCACCAGCCTTCATAACTGGCACGGGTTTCGTCCTGCACCAATTCCTTGTGCTTGCCTGCAACGACCAGATCTGCGGCCTCGAGCATGGCGGCCACGCCCAGCGGGAACAGGCGGTCGAAGTAGACCGTACCAAGCGTATCGTCAGCGCTCACAGGCGTCTTTTTCTGCAGGATCACCGCGCCCTCGTCCAGCCCGTCGGAAGGACGGAAAATGGTAAGCCCGGTTTCGGACTCGCCCTTGATGATGGGCCAATTGATCGAAGAAGGACCGCGGAATTTTGGCAGCAGCGACGGGTGATACTGGATGGTGCCGTGCTTCGGAATGCTGACGAATTCCTGCGGCGCGAACTGCAGCACGAAAGCCATGATGCCGATGTCCGCCTTGGCTTCGGCCAGCGCCTGCGCCGCTTCGGGTGCACGCAAGGATTTGAACTGATAAACCTTGAGTTTCTTCTCTTCGGCCGCGGCGCGCAGTGCATCCGGCCGCGCACCTTCCTTTTCCGGTGCGCAGAATACCGCGGCCACCTCGTCGCCGCGCGCGAGAAATGCCTCCATGACCGCCTTGCCAAAATCTTGCTGCCCAATAATAGCGATTTTCATGTCGTTCTTCCTTTGCAGCAAGATTTCAGTGGAGACTCACATTCGCGCACGCGAATGTTATGTCGAAACCAAAATCCTGCTGACCGATGATTGCAATACGCATGATGTAGTCCTCTGCGGAAAATCCGTTTCGTTGCCTTGCGCTTAGGCCGACTTCTTCGGCGGCGCGCTGAAAGCTCCCGCGGTCTTGAGCCCCGCGACTTTCGCCGCGTCGTAGCCCAGCACCTGCTGGAGCACTTCCTCGGTGTGCTCTCCCAGGAGCGGCGAGCGCTCGATCCTCGCCGGCGATGCGGAGAGCTTGATCGGCATGCCGACGTTCCACCACTTGCCGCGCTGCGGATGATCGAGTTCGACCCACATATCGCGGCCGCGCACATGTTCGTCGTTGGCGAGATCCTCGGTCGACATGATCGGACCGCAGGGTACGTCGAGCGGATTCAGGATCGCCATGAATTCGCGCTTGGTGTATTTCTCGGCGAATTTGTTGATCAGCGTCCACATGAGCTGCTGGTTCTTGCGCCGCTCGCCGATGGCGGCGAAGTGCGGGTCGGTCGCAAGATCGGGCATGCCGATGTCCGGTCCGATGCGCTTCGCCAGCGCGCCCCACACCGCTTCCTGCACCACCACGTAGAGCCAGTCGTTCGGGCCGTGCGGCTTGCAGTGAATGGCGTTGCCGAGCTGGCCGCCGCCGGAGTCGTTGCCGGCGCGCGGGACGTCGCCCATTCCCTTGTAGGTGGGAACAGAATACTCGGAGAGGTCGCCGCGGGTCAGACGCTGATGATCGCGGAACTTGACCCGGCACAGATTCATCACGCCGTCCATCATCGCCACCTCGACGTACTGTCCCTCGCCGGTGCGGTTAGCCTGGTGCAGCGCGGCGAGCAGCCCGATCGCGAGGTGCAGCCCGGTGCCCGAGTCGCCGATCTGCGCGCCGGTCACGAACGGCGGGCCGTCCGGAATGCCAGTGGTGCTCATCGCGCCGCCCATCGCCTGCGCCACGTTCTCGTAGGCCTTGAATTCGGCGTAGGGGCCGGAAGATCCGAAGCCCTTGATCGAACCCATGACAATGCGCGGGTTGATTTCGTGGATCTTCTCCCAGGTGAAGCCGAAGCGGTCGAGCACACCCGGACCGAAGTTCTCCATGATGATGTCGCATTTCTTCAGCAGGTCGACGAATACCGATTTGCCTTCGGTCGATTTCATGTTCACCGTGATCGAACGCTTGTTGCAGTTGAGCATGGTGAAATACAGGCTGTCGGCTCCGGGCACGTCGCGCAGTTGGCCGCGCGTGGCATCGCCCTGCGGATTTTCGAATTTGATTACGTCCGCCCCCATCCATGCGAGCAGCTGTGAGCAGGTCGGCCCCGCCTGTACGTGCGTCATGTCCAGTATGCGGACTCCCTTGAGTGCTTCCATGCTAGAACTCTCCTCCGTCGTCGGCATTCCGGCCCAAGCGCCAATGCCGCTGTATCAAAAAAACGATCTGCCGCCACACCGGGTGTACCATGTACGTGTCGCCGTCTGCGCCGGTGCATTGCAGCGCCTATACTAAGAAGTTCGCGCGCCGGCGCACCTTGACTGAGGTCAATGATTTCGCTTTTAATTCGAACTCGAAACGGCCCTGATCACCGAATGTCCTCCATCGAAGCGCACCCCCAACGCAACACCATCCGCCTGCAGCTCAGACAGTGCCTGGTACTCAAGGACATGCCGGCGCATGCTTGGAACGATCTTGAGCCGCTGTTGGAGATCGCCGACTTCGGCAAGGGCGACCTGCTGGTGCACCAGGGTCACGGGGCAATGGAGCAATTCTTCATTCTCGACGGCATCCTCAAGCGCGTGGTCAGCGACCCGAAGGGCAAGGAGATGATCCTGCGCTTTGCCGCTGAGACCGACATGGACACTTCCTACGCCGCCTGGCGCCTGCGCACGCCGATGCCCTACAGCATCGTCGCCGTCACCAAAGTGCGCGCGGCCCGGCTGTCGATGCAGCAATGGGTCGGCTTTCTCGAGCGCCACGTGGACATCAAGGCGCAGTTCGAATACGAAGTCATGAGCCTGATGTCCGAAGTCATGGCCCACACCATCACGCTGCATCTGCTCGATGCACCCGGCCGGTTGTTGCGCTTCAAACGCAAGCACCCCGAACTGCTCAACCGCATACCGAAAAAAGAACTCGCGTCCTATCTCAACCTAACGCCCGAAACGCTGTCGCGGCTGAAGAAACGCAAACTGGCCGGTTGACGCCGGCCCCGCGCCCGCTTGCGCCCGAGCCATGCCCGGGACCGGGCGCGCAACAATGCCGTCGGCCGCTCGGGCCGCAATGCTCAGCACCCGTACTTTTCGCGGCCGCGGTTTTGCCGCGGCGCGGACCGTGAGGCCCTCACCCGCTTGGATGAGGGCCGTGCAGCGTTTTTACGCAACGCCTTGAGCGGCCGCTTTGCCCAAGTCCGGCCCGTTGCCCTGGTTGGAGGCATTCACCCAGCGCGCACGCATCGGCGCCAAAGCGAATTTAGCCAGAACTCCGGCGGCGATGGTGATAATCGCCGCGGCAATGAAAACGCGATCCCAGTTTCCGCCGGCCGACAGGACCGATGCCAGCGGTACCAGCAAGGAAGCGGTGCCTTTCGCCGTGTACAGGGTGCCCGCGTTCGCGGCTGCGTTCTTGACGCCGAAGGTGTCGGCGCAAATTGCCGGGAAAATCGAGAAGATCTCGCCCCAGAACAGGAATATCAGCGCGGCAAACAGCATGAACGCATGCGGGTCATGGCCGAATGTCTTGAGTCCCAGCAGGGCCAGACCTTCGCCGACAAACACGAGGAACATGGTGTTCTCGCGGCCGATCCGGTCGGAGATAAAACCGCATAGGGGCCGGGTAAAACCGTTGCACAGATTGTCGATCGACAGGGTCATGGTCAGCAGCGGCAGGGTGAAGCCCAACAAGGAGATCGGCAATTTCGCCAGGCCGTAGTCCTTGGCGATCGGCCCGAGCTGCGCAGTCGCCATCAAACCTCCGGCGGCCACGGCCACAAACAGCAAATAGGTGAGCCAGAATACCGGCGTTTTCACCATCTGCCCCGGCGTGTAATCGTGCTTGACGGTCACCATGCGCGGCGCCGCGACGACGCCCTTGGGCGCAACCGGCCGCACCATCAGCATGGCAAGCACGAAAATGCATGCGCCCTGGAAAATGCCGAAATCAAAGAAGGCCGCCTCATAGCCGGAACTGTGAATCATGTTGGCGATGGGTATGACCGTAAGCGCCGCGCCGGCGCCGAATCCCGCAGCCGTCAGACCGGCTGCGAGGCCGCGTTTGTCCGGAAACCATTTGAGCGCGTTGCCGACGGAAGTGCCGTATACGCAACCGGCGCCGATCCCCGAAATCACGGCGCCTGCATACAGCTCCGGCAGCGCGCTGGCGAACGAATTGAGCACCCAGCCGACTGCGGCCAGTATGCCGCCGACCGCGATCACCGGACGCGGGCCATACTTGTCGACCAGCCATCCCTCGACCGGAACCAGCCAGGTTTCGACCAGGATGAAGATCGAAAACGACAGCTGAATCGCCGAGCGGCCCCAGTGGTACTTGGCGTCCATCGGATTGACGAACAGCGTCCACGAATACTGCAGATTGGCGATGAACGCCATGCAGATGACGCCGAAAACAAGTTGCGACCATCTGTTGTGATACCACTTCGAATTTGTCCCGCCGCCTTCTGAATGTTGATTGCCTTGCATGGTTACGTTCTCCTCGCGTGCAAATTTTTCTAAGGCTCGTCTCCGGATCGCGCTGCGCTGGCGCCTGAAAAGCGAAAACAAATCCGGATCAAAACCGCCGACTTGCTCGATTGAATTGCAGCTACGGTTATCGTTTGACTGCGCCTTTTGCACATTGATCTGAGTCAAAAAAAACAGATCAAATAGATCGGGGTATACCCGAACTTGATTCATATGGTTTTTCGCGATAACCCACAGCATCGGCTCGAATGCACAGGTTCGAATTGCGCGAACAGGCGTTCGCGGCTAGGGAAAACCAGCATCAGGCCCAAGGCGAGTTTCGAATTCTGAAATGCGCAGGAGCGAAGCAGACTGCGCGGATCAGCCCGATTGCCGCGCTGACGATGAAGCTCGGGAAATGCTGAACCGCAACAGGCAGCGGCGAGGAACTGTGCGTCGCGCTCAGGGCGTTAATACGGCGACATCGGGGCGCGTTGCGAGCGGCGCTCACGCGCCCCGACATTTGCAGCAAAAACCGCGACGGCTACCCGGTGCTCCCGAGCAGACGTCGCGGCGTCCAGACCAGTGGATGCGACTCAGGCCTTCGCTGCGGCGGGGATTGCGGAACCGCCTTCCTCTTCAGCGCCTTCTCCGGCGATTCTCTTCCTGATGAGGGGCCTTAGAATGTACAGGGCCATGACCGCAGCCGTGATATCGAATATGGCCGAGATGTAGTAGGGCACCGAGAATGAGCCAGCATAGAGCGCAGCCACCGCAGCTGCGCCCCATCCGGCCAAAATGGAAGCCAAACCTTTGGCGGTATACAAAATGCCGTAATTGCCCGAGGCATTCTTCGGCCCGAAGACATCGCCAGTTATCGCCGAGAACAGGGCATAGATTTCACCCCATGCAAGGAACACGAACGGCATCAGGATCATAAACGCAATCGGGCTGCCCGAGATCTGCGTCATCAGGAAAATGAGCACACCTTCAAGCGCAAAGGCGAAAGCCATCGTGTATTCCCGGCCGAACCGGTCCGAAACCGCACCCCACATGATGCGCGCGAACGCATTGGTGACTCCGGCAACGGTTGCAACGAACGGGACAATGGCGATACCCATTACCTTCGCGTCGAACACGTTGAGGGATTTGGCGATCTGGGACATGTTGCCGGTAGTCATCAGCCCGCCGGTGCAGACCATCAGGAACATGAAATACATGATGTAAAATTCTTTCTGCGACAGCATTTGCGTTGCGGAAAAATTCCGCCGCGTTTGCGCCACCGCCTTGGGCTGCACCCAGTCTTTAGGCAACCAGCCTTTGGGCGGGTGGTGCAAGATTAGCGCCATGGCAATGGCTACGACGCCCTGGCCAACACCCCACGCAGCCATTGCGCCGGCCCAGCCCATGGAACTGATCGAAGCGCTGATGGGGATGAGCGTGAGCGCCGACCCGCCTCCGAATCCTGCCGCGGTCAATCCGGCCGCCAATCCTCTTTTGTCCGGAAACCATTTCACGGCATTGGCAACCGTGGCTATGTAGATGATGCCCGCGCCAGTACCTGCGAGGACGCCATAAAAGATGTACAGGTGGAACACGGACGTCGCGACCGTTCCGCCGAGCACCCATCCCAAAAAGATGAGCACGGAACCGATCAGCATGAGATTGCGGATACCGAATTTATCGATGAAGTAACCCGCCACCGGCACCGGCCAGGTTTCAAACAGGATAAACAGGGTGTAGATCAGTGCAATCTGGGAATAGGGCACGCCCGCAAACTGCTGTTTCAACCCCGGCGTAAACAGAGTAAACGCATACTGAAAGTTCGATATGACGATCATCGCAATGACACCGGCTGCCAATTGCATCCAACGGTTGCCGGCGATCGGGCCTAACGTTTGTACCGCGAGATCTGGCTGGGAGCTGTTCCCGTTTGACATGATTGTGTCCCCCTCAAAAGTACATCGCTCAATTGAAATTCCGCTGAACGCGGTTTTTTTATTCGTGTCGGGCAGCCGCAATCAGTTACGGTTGCCGTACCAGCGCCCGTCAAGTACGCGCATGCGCGCGTACCCGGCGGGGTCAGTATCTTATTTGCCCGGTCACGTTCTATTTACAGGATACAGCTATGTGTGCATTCGATTGCATTGATCTGGGTCAATTTTGCAAAAGTCCTGCGCATGCATCATCTGGGAATTTCCTGCGACTCGCCGATGGCGAGTGTTTGCCTGCGTGCCAGAAGTTTTCCGGTCAGCACCACCAGCGCCGCACCGACCAGGCCCACAATGATCTCCAGATGCACGCCCGCCAGCGACGGCTTGTTGTCCAGCACCTGGAAATTGGCGCTCATCCAGTCGCGCAGGGCAGGATCGCTCACCGCCATTTCGCCCGCGACGAAACCAAGCAGCGCCCCGCCCGCGGTAATGATAACCGGGAATCGCTCCATCACCCGCATCAGTAGCGTGCTGCCGAAAATCACCAGTGGAATGCTGATGCCCAAGCCCAGAATCAGCAGTGTCATGTTGTCGCCCGCGGCGGCGGCCACCGCAATCACGTTGTCCAGGCTCATCACCAAGTCAGCGACAAGAATGGTCTTGATCGCCGCGAGCATGTTCTCGTGGCCGTCGATGTTCTCTTCGCCTTCCTCTGGCAGCAGCAGCTGCACCCCGATCCACAGCAGCAGCACGGAGCCGATCATTTTCAGGTAGGGCAATTGCAGCAGCGCCACTGCGAACAGCGTGAGCACAATGCGCATCGCTACCGCGGCACCGCTGCCCCAGGCCACGGCCAGCTTCTGCTGCCGCGGCGCCAGCGAGCGCGCCGCCAGTGCAATTACCACCGCATTGTCGCCGGACAATACGATATTGATCCAGATGATCTTGAGAAGCGGAACCCAGAATGCCTGTATCGAGAAATCCATGACGCGCCTATGTCCCCTTTGAGCAGGGGGTTATTTTACCTCAGCGCGGGAACGATGACAGGTACCACCCGCTCCGGACGCCGCGCGCATCGCCTCTGAGCCGGACCGTTGCGGCCGTCGGCGCGAGCGCTGGCGCGGCGTGTAGAGCAGGCGGGAGCGCGAGCGGATACGCTCCATCGCGCTGCGACAAGCTCTAGAACAGACCCACCACCTTGCCGTCGACCAGATCGATCTTGTTGGCCGAGGGGACCTTGGGCAGGCCCGGCATGGTCATGATGTCGCCGCAGACCATTACCACGAACTCGGCGCCGGCCGCCAGGCGCACTTCGCGAATATTGATCACGTGGTTCTCGGGCGCGCCGCGCAACTGCGCGTCGGTGGAGAACGAATACTGCGTCTTCGCCACGCATACCGGGTAGTGGCCGTAGCCGTCATCCTGCAGCTTCTTGATCTGGTTGCGCACCTTGGCGTCGGCAGTCACTTCGGAGGCGCGGTACACCTTCTTCGCGATCTTGCCGACCTTGTCCCACAGGCTGTCGCTTTCCTCATAGACGAAGCTGAGGCTGGACTTCTTCTCGCACATCTCGACCACCATCTTCGCCAGCTCGGTTGCGCCCTTGCCGCCGTCGGCCCAGTGCGTTGCCAGCACGACTTTGACGCCGAGCTTGGCCATGCGCGCCTTGAGCATGTCCACTTCGGCCGCGGTGTCGCTGGTGAAGTGGTTGATCGATACCACGCAGGGAATGCCATACACCCTCTGCACGTTGTCGACATGGCGCTCCAGGTTGACCAGCCCCTTGTCCAGTGCCGCGAGGTTCTCCTGCGTGATCGTCTTCAGGTCTGCGCCGCCGTGGTATTTCATCGCGCGCACCGTGGCCACGATCACCGTGGCGGAAGGGCGCAAACCGCTCTTGCGGCATTTGATGTCGATGAATTTCTCCGCGCCCAGGTCGGCGCCAAAACCGGCTTCGGTCACGACGTAGTCGGCAAGCTTCAGCGCGGTCTTGGTGGCGATCACCGAATTGCAGCCATGCGCGATGTTCGCAAACGGCCCGCCGTGGATGAAGGCCGGGCTGTTCTCCAGCGTCTGCACCAGGTTCGGCGCAAGCGCATCGCGCAGCAGCACTGTCATCGCGCCGTGCGCGTTCAGGTCGCGCGCGTAGACCGGCTTCTGGTCGCGGTTGTACGCCACCACGATGTTGCCCAGGCGGTTTTTCAGATCCTCGAGCGAATTCGACAGACAGAAAATCGCCATCACTTCCGAGGCTACAACGATATCGAAGCCGTCCTGGCGCGGATAGCCGTTGCCCGGTCCGCCCAGCGAGACGACGATGTCGCGCAGCGCGCGGTCGTTCATGTCGACGACGCGCTTCCAGGCAATGCGGCGCACGTCGATGCCGAGATCGTTGCCGTGATGGATGTGGTTATCGAGCAGCGCGGCGAGCAGGTTGTTGGCGAGCGCGATCGCGTTGAAGTCGCCGGTGAAATGCAGGTTGATGTCTTCCATCGGCACCACCTGGGCGTAGCCGCCGCCGGCGGCGCCGCCTTTCATGCCGAATACCGGTCCGAGCGAGGGCTCGCGCAGGCAGATCATCGCCTTCTTGCCGATGTGGTTGAGCGCGTCGCCCAGGCCGACCGTGGTGGTAGTCTTGCCTTCGCCCGCGGGCGTGGGGCTGATCGCAGTCACCAGGATCAGCTTGCCGTCCGGTTTGCCCTTCAGGCTGTCTACGTAATCGAGCGACACCTTGGCCTTGTAGTGGCCATAGGGCACGAGATGGTCTTCGCTGATGCCAAGCTTTTCCGCGGCCAGCTTGGGAATGCGCTGCATTTTCGCCTTCTGCGCGATGTCGATGTCCGATGCCATGATGGTCTCCGTTATTGTGTTCGCAGTGATCGGCTGCAATATAGGCAGGCGTGCGAATCGCAGCCTTGATGAAAGTCAAGAATCGCAGAAGCCGGCGCTGCTCGCGCCGTGCCCGGATCCGGCTTCGGCCGTCATTTGAACCGCTGCAGGATTTCCTGCTCCGCCTGCCGCAGCAGCGCATCGGGGTCGCGCTCCCCGTCGATGACCAGGTCCGCGTTCGCACCCACGGTTTCGCGCTGGATGCGCAGCAGGCCCCCGACGACCGCGAGATAGTTATCGAGATAAGCGCGC
The DNA here is from genome assembly GCA_021825225.1 of Pseudomonadota bacterium. Classification (GTDB taxonomy): domain Bacteria; phylum Pseudomonadota; class Gammaproteobacteria; order Burkholderiales; family SG8-39; genus 2-12-FULL-64-23. The sequence goes on along the minus strand of JAKAIH010000001.1, from coordinate 10,817 downwards.
AGCCATGAGGCGAAAGCCCGGTTCGCGCCGGCATCGCGCCCATCGAGTTCGCCGGCGAATTGGCGGACCTTGCGCGCCAGCGCGACATCGAGGGGAGTATCAACCCAGATCAGGAAGTCGATATGGCGCCCCGTCGCAGCATGCTGCCGGCCGAACTGGGTTTCAAACAGGATGTACTTGCGCGCCGGAATCTCGGCGCGCGTCAGCGGGTCGAGCACGCTGCTGCCGCGTTTCAGCGCCTGCAGGTCGTCTGCCAGACGCGGGATCTCGAACTCGTCGAGATCGGCCCCGTGCTGCATCCACAGACTGATTTTTTCGATCGGCTGCTCGGTAATGCGCTCGTAGTGGTCGAAATGGATCGCCGTCGCGTCCGCAAGCCGCTCAGCGAGCCGGCGCACCAGCGTGGACTTGCCGCCCCCCACCGGCGCCGCGACGGCAATTACATACCTCGCATCGCCCGCGCCGGCCCCGGCCCGACCGCTTGTCAACGGCTCCCCGCCGCGTAATAGACTGTCATGAAATCCCCGCCTTCGCGGCTGATTCCGCCTGACATGTGCCCCAGTTTCTCGGCGCTGATCTGCGCAAACATGCGCTCGAACCGGTCCGGCGGAATCGAATAGTGCACGCGCAGCGCCGACAGCCAGTGGCCAATATCCTGCAGGCGCAGACCCGCCTCGTGCAAATTGATGTCGAAAGACGATCGCGGATTGCCTTCCTCGCTCACCTCCAGGTACATCAACGCTTCCCTGGTCCGACACGCGGCGAATTCGATGATGCTGCGCGCGGCCTCGAACGAGCTGCGGTCCGCATGGCCCGAATACATGTCCGCCAGCCGCGCCAGGATGCCCGCCGTGGAAAGCCGGGGATGGCAGACATATTTTGCGACAGTGTATTTGCTGCGATCCAGCGCATCCCATTTGTAGGCCAGATGCAGCAGCACCGGGGCGGTGTCGCCGCCGCCGGCACGCGTGCGGGGGAGCCGCCCGGCGTACTCCAGATACACCTTGTACACGCCGCCGGTCGCATGCCCCTCGAAGCCGAAATGGACCGTGTTCGCGCCCGGCAGATTTTCCCTGAATGCCGCCAACTGCTGCGCCGGCATGGCCAGCCTTTCGCAGAGCCCACACAGGCTCGCCGGCGTCGCGTCGTTCCTGTGTATTCCCAGCAGATAGCGATTGGAGAGCAGCGTCCCATTTGCCATCTTGAAGGACTTCTCGAACCCTTCCAGGCGCCGGCCTTTGAGCAACTGAAGCAGCAGACCGCCCTCGCCCGCCGGCGTACCGGTTTGCACGACATTCTGCTTCAAACGGATTTCTCCCGGGCTTCCCGGCTATTTCGCGAGGAAGCGAACCTTGCACCGGATGCCGGCAGGCACCTTGTTGCCCGGATTCGGCAACTCCAGCCGTATGCCGAACGTGCCGCTGGCCGCGTCGATGACACGATCGACGATGGTGACCTTGGCCTTGAATGCGCCGCGCAACAACGGCAGAAAGTGAACTTCGCCGGTCATGCCCGGCCTGACCGAGCCGAACATTTCCACCGGAGCGATGACTTCCACGTTGAGCGGATCGATCTGCGCAATCTTGAGTATCTTTTCATTGCCGACGCGCTCGCCAGGCGCAAGATAGCGCTCTACCACCACCCCGTTCAGGGGACTGCGGATGGTGCGTTGATTCAGCACTTCCTGCTGCTGCTTGAGTTCCAGTTCGGCGATGCGCGTCTGGGTTTCAAGCTCGTCCTTTTCGCTCGCCGAAATGAGCTTCTTGCGAAACAGCTCTTCATTGCGTTCGACCTTGCGCTTGCCGAACTCCTCCTGCGCCGCTTTCAGATTGAGCGTCGCGGCCTCGACCGAGGAATTCAATCTGGCCACCACCTGTCCCTTGGTGACGAAGGCCCCCCGATCCACCAACACCTCGCTCAGCGTGCCTTCGACCGGACTGCCCAGGCTGCTCACCAGATGCGGCTCCACTTGGCATTCCATTTCGTCCCCAAGTCGCTTGCCGGCATTGCCGCTCTGCACGCCGGCTGGGCGCGAAGGCAGGAATGGCGCCATCTCCGCCTTGAGCGGAAGCGGTTCAGCCGCATTGGCGGCGAGTGCGGTGTACCCGAGCAGGCAGGCGGCCAGCAGCGCGTTGTTGCGATAGTGCATATGGCTTTTCCTAGATGATTATTCCGGCCTGCCCGAAAACGACAGGATGTCACCCATCTGCTTGTCGGTCTTGAGCAGGTTTCTGCGCACCCGGGACTGGGACCGTTCGGTGCGATATTGCGCGAAGCCGATCCACATGCGTCCGGCCGCCTGGCCGAGACCGATGCCCGACCTCGATATGCCGCGCACCAGCCACTCCAGTGGGCCGCCTTTGTAGGGCCGCACCAAGGGGTCCTCCAGCGACAGGATCGCCTCGGAGCTTCCCGGATCGCCCTGGCGCGCGCAGCGCCCCACAAGCTGGCGGTCGATGCGCCCGGCTTCGTGGCGTTCCGACAGTATCACATGCAGTCCACCCAGTTCCGCGATTCCCGGCGCGAGCTTGATGTCGGTGCCGCGCCCCGCCATGTTGGTGGCGATGGTGATCCGGCCGGCTTCGCCCGCGCAGGCGACGATCTGCGCCTCTTCCTCGTCCTGCTTCGCGCTCAGCACAGTATGCGCGAGCCCGCGTTCGGCGAGCAAGCCGCTGGCCACCTCCGACGAGGCCACCGAGCGCGTGCCCAGCAGCACCGGCACGCCCCTGGCATGCAATTCGGCCACCCGATCCGCGATGACGCGCCACTTTTCCTGCTCGGTTGCAAGGATGCGATCGCGGTGATAAATGCGCCGGCTGCGATGGTGAGTAGGCACCGGCACGACCGCGAGGCCATACACCGAGCCGAGTTCGCCGGCGACTTCTGCGGCTGTTCCGGTCATTCCGGAGAGGTGCAGATAGCGCCGGAAAAAGCGCTGATAGCTGATGCGTGCCAGCGATTCCTTGCGCGGCGTGATCTCGCATTCCTCCTTGGCTTCGATCAACTGGTGCAGACCCTGCCCCCAGGAGCGATCCGCCATGACGCGTCCGGTATGCTCGTCGATCACCTGGATCTTGCCCTCGCGCACCAGATAGTGGTCGTCGCGCACGAACAGGTGCAGCGCGGTCAGCGCCTGCGTCACCAGTTCCTCGCGCCGCAGCGCTCCCGCCCAGACGCCGCCCAGCGCCTTGCACATATCCACTATGCGCTGATGGCCGTCTTCGGTCAGCGCCACCCGGCGCTCGGCCTTGACGATGACGAAATCGTCGCCGATATCCAGCCGCCGCGCCAGATCGAGTGCCTGCATGGCGACTGCAGCCTCATCCCCGGACGAGACTTCCGTCGATATGATCAGTGGCGTACGCGCCTCGTCGATCAGCACGCTGTCCGCTTCGTCGACGATGGCGAAGTGCAGTCCGCGCAGCAGCAGGCGGCGGCTGCGGGTGTTGGCACCGTAGAGCTTCTCCAGCCTGAGGTGCAGCGAACTGGAACTCGCTGCGAGCAGGATGCGGTCGCGCAAATAGTCAAACACCAGCGTCTTGTTGGTGCAGTAGACCACATCGCAGGCGTAGGCTGCCTGGCGCGCCTTGTGATCCATCGCCGCGGTCGCAGCCGCCACCGAAATGCCCAGCGTTTCGTATACCCGCCGCATCAGGTCGCAGTCGCGTTCAACCAGGTAATCGTTGACGGTGATGACATGCACCGGGATTCCCGCCAACGCGGCCGTGCACGCAGGCAGCGTCGCCGTGAGCGTCTTGCCTTCGCCGGTTTCCATTTCGGCGATCATGCCGTTGAGCAGGATCCAGCCGCCCTTGAGTTGCACATCGAAATGGCGCATTCCCAGCAGCCGCCCGGCGGTTTCGCGCACCAGCGCGAAGGACTGCGCCACCAGGTCGTCGCGCAAACCGTGCCGGCGCAACTGCAGTTTCAGCTCGCGCGCCTGCTCGCGCAGCGCCTGCTCGTCCAGGCCGCGAAATTTCCCTTCGACCCGCGCGACGCGCGCAACGATGGCATTTACGCGGAACGGACTGGAGCGCAACCGCCTGAGCACGTTTCCGCTTGCGGCCGAGCCCAGTCGGTCGAGCCACTCTTCCCCGCGGAACTCTCTGCGCTCGGGATAGATCTCGTCGAATCCGGGCGAAGCGGCAATGACGTCAAACATTGAACTTCTTCAGAAATGCGCGCCGTATCTCGCGATACCATTGATTTGCGAGGGGCTCGGGCTGGTGCTCGAAGCGAACGTAGATGCGCCCGCCGAGATAGTTCGGCTCTTGCCCCGGCGGCAGCGCAAGATCCAGCACGAACAGCTTTTCGAGCGCCTTGCTGTCCCCGGGCTTGCTCGGATCCAGGCCGATCTTGCCTCCGCCCTGGAGACTGAGTGTCATGCTCGGAAGCTCGTCGGTCGCGGCCGGGACTTCGCGCTCGATGCGCGCCGGAATCACCCGGTCCAGACGGTCGGCCGGGCGAACGTCGACCCGGCGCGTGCGCTTCCTGACCCGGTCCCCCTCGGCTTGCGGGACCACCACGCGCACGGTGGTCGCGGTGCGATCCGTCACGTAGGCAAGCACCTCGCCGCGCTGCACGTAGCGCCCCGGAGAGTTCTGCGCATCCTTGATGATGAACATGCCGTCCGCGGGGCTGCGCACCTGCAGTTCGGCCTGCCGCCGGTAGGCGAGCGCCAGCGCCTCGGCGACATGGGCTTTTTGCTCGTTGATGACTTCGGCCTGCACCCGCTTGGTGAGGATTGCCGCGTTGTAACGCGCCTCCAGTTCCGCCAGTTGCGCCTTCAGTACGCGGGTGCGCGCGTTCAACTCGAGGTCTTCGCACTGGATCAGCACCTCGCCCCGGTGAACCTGCTGATCGGGCTTGGCCAGCACCCTGGTCACGAAGCCGTCGACGGTGGCCCGCACCTGCGCCTGCTCCGGCGCCCAGATGACGCCTTCGGCGCGCGTCGATGACGGCGCCGGCCACCATAGCAGGATCGCTGCCAGCGCAGTCACGATCGTGCCGGTCGCAAACAGCGCACGCGCGCGCCGCCCCGCCAGCCGCGGGCTGGAAAACAGATAGCCGATCTTCTTGCTCAGCGGCAGGACCAGCATCGAGGCGAACGCCCACAGGGCGAGAATCACGCCGATCACGAAAAACTTGCTGGCAATCAGCAGCGCGATCGACACCATCATGAACATCCGATAAACAAACGAGGCGATCGAGTAGAACAGGAACCAGCCGCGCTCGCCGGGCGCGGCGACCGGGTCGCTCCCGCCTTCCACATTGAACAGATAGCGATTGACCAGATAGCCCAGATACTCGTTGGCACGCTGCGCGAGATTGGGTATTTCCAGGTAGTCGGACAGGATGTAGTAGCCGTCGTAACGCAACAGCGGATTGCCGTTGAACAACAGTGTGGAAACACCGGCAACCAGGATGACGTTATAGGCTATGGCGCGTTCGGTTCCCGCTTCCAGATGGACCCAGGCGAATACCGCGAGGGCGGCGATGAACAGTTCCACCAGCATGCCCGCGGCGCCAACCAGCATCCGGCTGCGCTTGTCGCGGAAAGCGGTCGCGGAGGAGGCGTCAACGTAGGGAACCGGCATCAGCACCAGCAGCATGACCCCCATTTCATGCACTTCGCCCCCGCCTGCCTTGGTCGCCACCGCGTGACCGAATTCGTGCAGCATCTTGATCAGCGGAAAAACGAACCACATGAGCAGCAGGTTTTCCACCGAAAACACCCGATCGACCACATCGCTGGAAAGCTCGGTCCAGTGCATCGCGATCAGCACCAGCGCCCATGCCACCGTGCCGCCCCACAACGCGGCGCCGAACCAGCCAAACAGGGGCGCGAACAGGGGCATCAGCCGCCGCACCAGCTTTTCCGGGTCCAGCAGCGGAAAACGCAAAGACAGGGGATTGCCTATGTATTGCTTCCAGCGCGCGCTCGCATGCTGGCTGCGCCGCTGCTGCAGTTCGTGGATATCGGGCGGCGCGTCGCTTTGCAGCACATCGGCCCGGTGCAGGTCGGACAGCAGCTTGATCACTTCGTCCTGGGATGGGACCTCGTCTCCAAGGCGAACGCAGGCCAGATCCCAGATCTCCTGCAGCGTGCGCGCACCGTCCATCAGCCCGATGATCAGATTGGCTACCGGCGTGAAACGGTGGAACTTTCCCGTCGAATGATTTTGCAGCACATACCAGACGCTGCCGCGATACACGTGGCGATGTATCTGCGCGTGATTGCGCAACCGCGGTCTGACACCGGCGACGCGGTACCACGAGGTGCTGAACAGCGACTGGCTCACGCGCCGCCCCGCCTCAAATTCGCGACCATAGCGTCAGCCGCAGCCAGTCGACGAGCTTGTGGGTTCCGATCCAGATAAGCTTGCGCCGCCCCACTTCGATCTTGGCCACGCCTTCCATGCCCGGGCGCAGCCGGTCGGACGTGCGTCCGAGGAGCGCCTCGACGCGGAAATAGCTGCGTCCCTCGCGCGATACCGCAATCGGCGTGAGGTGAGTGATCAGGAACGGGAACACCTCCCCAGGGATCGAGGTCAACAGCAGCGATCCGCTCTGCCCGGCGACCACGTTGCTTATTTCGCCTTCATCCACCTCCAGCACCACGCGGTATGCGTTCAGCGGCGAAACCTCGAACAGGACCTGCCCGCGTTTCACCGAAGTCCCCAGCGATTGGCTCAGATCGCCGCTTACCACCAGACCGCCGAAAGGCGCGGTGATCTGCGTCCGGGCCAATTGGTCAGCGAGCAGATTCATCTGCGCTTCCGCCTGCTGCATCTGGGCGAGCACGATGCTGCTTTGGGCGCGGTCGTGCTGGGCCATCGCCTCCTGATACTGCTTGGCGTACTGGGCGCGCTGGCTTGCCCACTTGTAGTACTCGAGCTTGAGATCGCGCTCGTCCAGCGTGGCGAGCACCGCGCCCGCGGCGACCACGTCGCCGGCACGGTGCGCGGCGTTCGCCACGTAACCGTCGAAGGGCGCGACCAGCACGCGGCGCACCGAGCCTTCGAGGGAGGCATTCGCGCCCACCTTGTATTCCCCCGTGGCGAAGCTGAAGAACACCGCGGCCGCCAACAACAGAAATGCGGCAAGCTTGCGGCCGAAATGCCGGGGGCCGGTGAACTTCACCAGTTCTTCGCGCGCGGCGTCCTGGACACGACTCAGCAGGAAACGGTCATTGAGGCGCTTTGCCTCCAGGATGCGGCTGCAAAGCGCCACCACGGCCTGGCACAATTCGACTGCATCGGCATCGAACGGCCGGCCGGCCGGCCGTTCGAAAGTGAAAGCCCCGCGGCTGGCTTCGCCCACCGAAAACGGGACCGTCAGGACGCTGTCGCTCCCGTACAGGCGGGCAAGCGCGGCGTGATCGCGCGTCACCAGCACTTCACCCTGGCGTTGCGGCAGCACGATGATCGATTTCTGGTCGAGTGCCTCGTCCATTGCAGTGCCGATGGCGCGCGTCAGGTTCATGCGCTCGCCGAAATCGGCGCTGTGCGATACCGCCACTACCCTGGCGTGCTGATCGCGCACGAAACCGATGCTCACCCGGTCGCAATCGAGGCGTATCGCCAGATCAGTCGCGAGGGTCTGTGCAGCGGCCTCGAATCCCTCCTCCGCCAGCACCGAAGCCACCAGGTCCAGGGTGGCGATGAGGCGCTCGCGCGTCGTCTGCTCCTGCAGGGATTGCTGGCTGCGAAGGGACGATTCGATGCCGTACAGCCCCCACTGCAGCTGCCGGACCAGCTCCTGCAGCGCGGCTTCCTGTTGCAGCGAGGTCTCCACTGCGACCAGGCCGTGCAGCTGGCCGTCGACCAGCACCGGGCAGGTGACTGCAGCGTACGGCAGCCCTTGAACGATCAGGCCGTGGCGAGCTTCCAGAGTGCGTCCGGCCGCCTCGGCCAGCAGCGGGCTGGCCGCCTGGCCGGTCGGCCAAAGACTGACCGGCACGTAGGGGCCGGCATCCGGCGCCCCCAGAATCAGCACGCCGCGCACGGCACCGGCGATCATCGAACATTGCAGCGCCAGCCAGGTATGCAGGAACGCGTCTGTGGTCGCCGCCTCGGAATGCAGGCGCCAGAGCGCGCCCGCGTCTTCCGCTTTCAGACCGGACGAGGGCTCAGCGACTACGGCTATGGGCACACTTTGCCTCAACAGGTTTCAAGCTTCGAAACGATGATGCCAGACCGACCCTGGCCGTCCGCTTCGATCATCCTTCGAGCTTGAGTTCGCCATAGCGGGTCTCGTATTCCTTCAGGACCCGTTCCAGCAGCACCCGCAGCCGCTTCGCCGCGTAGGGATTGAGAACAACCCGGTCCGACAACAGCACTTTGACCTCCTTCTGTCCGGAATGCCAAGCCTGGTTGGCGCCGAAAAGAAGAGTTATTTCCTCGCGCGAGCCGAGCACGTTGCACACATTCGAATAGGACGTATTCATGCGCGAATCGTCCCAAACGACTTTCTGGGTGTCATCCACCTTCCTCGTGGTATCCGCTGTCGAAACCTCGGCGACAATATTGTTCTTGACCATACAAACTCCTTAGCGACTATTTCAAAATGAGGGGCTCCCCCGGGGGGGATTCCTTCCGGGCGCATCCTCGCAGACTCTCCCAAAATCAGAGGCCATTTCGCCGGTCCTGAAATGGCCACTCGGTACTCGCCACGAAAATCGCGGAACCATGGCCGGAGCGCGCGTGGCCCGGCTTGTGCCTGGACGTTTTCGTCCTCCGCGCCGAAGCACGCGCAAGTTTACCTGAAACCGCCTAGCGGGCTGCTTTCTGCGGCTTGATGATTACTTTCGCATCTGCGGCAATTCCGGGCTTCGGGCTCTCGCCCCAATCGATGCTCAAGCCCGGCTTGGTCCCGGCCTCATAGCTGCAGGTCTCGACGCTGGTGTGCATGCCCAGGGCGCCATCAAGCCAGTTATGCGCCGTTTTCTCGATCGCTCCGGAGGCAATTCGCGGACTCGCCGCGTCACGCCGGCGCGCGCGCCGGTCCAGCAACAGCTTCGCGCCGTCATTTCCGCGGCCGGCGTCGGAGCGCACCCAAGCCGCGCCGCTTCTGCCCTCGCTGTCGGAAACTGCAGGCATGTTTGGCCGATACGATGCTCCGGCCTGCTGCCCGCTATGCAAGGCCTGCACGCCGAGCAACCCGGCCACCGCCAATTCCAGGCGACCGCCTTGGTCGCGCGCCGAAACACCCAGAGCGTTCGCAGCGACCTGCTGCAGGTCCTGCGCCGGGCCCTCGGCGCCCGCCGCGGGCTTGGGCTCTGGCTTACCGACTTGCGCGCCCTTATCGGTCGGCGGCGCAGACGAACCGCCAGTCCCGGGGGCCTGCCCCCCCGGTTGCGCCGCTGCGCCCTTCTCGCCCGGGGGCGACGCATCGCCAGGCTTGGCCGGAGCGGGTGCGCCCTTCTTCCCGTCAGCGGGAGGCTGCACTTTCTGCACCTCCGGCCCGCCCTGCTTGCCGGACGGAGACTGCCCGTCGTGATTGGCCGGAGCAGACTCACCCTCCTGCCCCTCGGGAGCTGTCTGCTGCTCTTGCCCATCCTGTTCGCCCGGCTCGGCGGAAGGCGACTGTCCGTCCTTTTTGTCCGGCGCGTTCGCTCCTTCCTCTCCAGCAGCGGTAGCAGGCAATTCGTTGAGGAAATTGTTCGCGTCGGACGCCGTCGAATTCGGATTGCCCGTCTGGCCGCCCCCCTCGACGTGCTCATCGCCATGGGTATAGTCGACCCCGGAAATGCTGGAGAAACTCAGAATCTCGCCAAGGCGACCTCCGGCGAGCGAACTGCCGCCGAGCGCGTTGAATCTCGGGTTGTACAGGCTGCCGAAAATCGGGCCAGGACCATTGGCGCCGCCCACCGTGAACAGGCTGTCCTGAATCGACGCAATCAGATCGGTCCCGGTGCCATATCGAATCACGGACCTCACGTGATCAGCACCATCGAAGGTCACGGCGGCATAGTCCCCGGCAAGAATATCGTTGCTGAGGTTGCCGATGGTCATGTCTTCGCCATCGCCGCCGATAATGACATTCTGCCCCGCACCGCCATCCAGGTAATCCGGACTGCCGATGAAGGGATCGATGCTTTCCACCACGCTGATCACGCCGGCGGCGTAAGTCACCCGCCCGCCGTCGCCCAGCAGCATGTCGTTGCCGTCCCCGCCGAGCAGCGTGTCCGCGCCGAAACCGCCGAGCAACACGTCGTTGCCCCCGTCCGCGGACAAGGCATCGCGCCCCCCGATCGCCGGCCAGCTGGTCTCAGCGCGCGCAACCCGGCCCTGACCGTCCAGCATGACAAAGCCGTTGTCGCCGATCAAGACGTCGTTTCCGCCGCCGCTCGCGACATTGTCGTCGCCGAGTCCGGCAATCACGATGCTGTCGCCGCCCGCGGCAATGATCCGGTCGTCGCCGCCGATCAAGTGCGCGCTGCTCGTCACCATCGCCCGCACCCCGGCAGAGCTGAAATCGATGTTCCCGTTGTCGCCCAGCAGGGTGTGGATACCGGTACCCACTGTGATGGTGTCGTTGCCGTAGCCGCCCAGCACGCTCTTGTCGCCATTCCCGGCCGAAATGGTATCGTCGCCGCCCTGATCCACCACCGTGCTTGCGATCCGCTGGAACACCTGACCGGTTACGTCCATCTGCACAAAGCCGTTGTCCCCGAGGATCGTGTCCACGCCGTTGCCCGTCGTGATCGCATCGGCTCCCATGCCTCCGAGGATCACGTTGTCCCCGTCGCCCACCGCTATCGTGTCGTTGCCGCCGGTCGCAGCCAGCGTGTCGGTGGTCTCGTAGCGCAGCCC
>JAKAIH010000288.1 GCA_021825225.1 Pseudomonadota bacterium | reverse complement strand
TTGCCCATGGTGCCCGACAGATCGTAGGGTCCGATCATCAGCGCGTCCACGCCGGGCACGCGCACGATGGCCTCGATGTTGTTCACCGCATCGATATGCTCGATCTGCAGCATGACGATGACGTTGGCGTTGGCGCTGGCCACGTACTGCTGGAAATCCAGGCCATAGCCCTGCGCGCGCACGATGCCCACGCCGCGGCTGCCGCGCGGCGGATATTTGCAGTAGCGCACGATGCGCTCGGCCTCCGCGGCCGTGTTCACCTGCGGCACCACCACGCCGGCCGCACCGATGTCCAGCGCCTTCTTGATCAGCGCCTCTTCGCCTGCCGGCACGCGCACCAGGCAGGGGCAGCGCGCCGCCTGCAGCAGGCCCTGCGCCGCGAGCGCGTCGAGCGGCGCATGCTCGGTGTCGATGAACAGCCAGTCGAAGCCCGCGCGCGAGAACAGCTCCGCCACCTCCTGACAGGGAAGCGCGATGATCGCGCCGAGCAGGATCTCGCCCGCACGCAGCCGCGCGGCAAAGCCGGCATTGATTTCAGCTATTGAGGGATGGCTCATTTGACTACCTTGTCGCTTCGCGCCAAGGCCATCGCGAAAATGCGGCCCTCGGGGCGGCCCGTCGGGCTCATGCGCCGGCGCTTGCGTGATCCGGGCCGCACGTTCAGCCGCCGGATTTCTTGATTTTCCAGGCCGACAGCGGCAGCACTTGCGACAAGGACAGGCGCTTGCGGCCGGGCTCGGCCTCGGTCAGCGCCACCGTTTCGCGCAGGCTCGCCAGGCTCCTGCGCGCGAGGTTCTGGTAGGCCTGTGTCGCATCCAGCTTCCATGCCATTTCGTCGGCGGTGAGCTCGCGCATCACCCTGGCCGGCGTACCGGCCACCAGCGTGCGCGGCGGCACCTGCATCCCCGCTTTGACGAACGCCATCGCGGCGACGAAAGCCGATTCGCCGATCACCGCGTTGTCGTTGACCACGGCGTTCATCCCGACCAGGGCATTGCGGCAGATGCGCGCGCTGTGGATGACGGCGCCGTGGCCAATGTGGCCGTCCTGCTCGATCACCGTATCGGACTCGGGAAAGCCGTGCACGATGCAGCAGTCCTGGATATTCGCGCCGGCCTCGATCACCAGGCGTCCGAAATCGCCGCGCAGGCTGGCCGAGGGCCCGATGTAGACGCCGGCGCCGACGTGCACGTCGCCGATCAGCACCGCAGTCGGATGCACATACGCCTCGGGATGCACGACGGGGGTGAGGCCGTCGATGGAATAGACTTTGACCATGAGCTTGTCGTCCGCGGCAAAGCGCTCATTTTACTGCTCTTGGTGTATGCTCTGAAACCTCATTTTTTGACCCTTGCCATGCACCAATCAGCGCAACAACTGGCCGAAGCCGCAGCGGCGGCGATGCACGCGCGCGATCGCGCTTCGCTCGCCCTGGGCATGAAGTTGCTGGCCGTGGGCCCGGGCTGCGCAAGCATGCAGATGGCGGTGCGCGAGGACATGGCCAATGTGCACAACACCTGCCACGGCGGCTTCATTTTCACGCTTGCCGACTCGACTTTCGCCTACGCCTGCAACAGCCACAACAGGAACGCCGTGGCCGTGACCTGCGTCATCGAGTATCTGCGCCCGGCCTACGTCGGCGACCTGCTCACCGCCAGCGGACGCGAGCAGGGCCTGGAAGGGCGCAACGGCGTGTACGACATCCGCGTGGAAAACCAGAAGGGCGAACTGGTGGCGCTGTTCCGCGGCAAGTCGACCCAGATCAAGGGCGAAGTCACCGATCTCGACAAGCGCTGACAGGAGCGAGCGCGCGCCGCGACGGCCGCGTCCGCGCATTCGTGAAAGACGCTAGTCCGGCAGCTTGTAGCCCCGATCGCGGAACAGACGCAGGCAGGCGGCGACGACCTGCGCATCGTAGATCCCGCCGCGGTTTTTCTCGATTTCTTCGAGTGCCGCATTCAGGCCGCGGCCGGGGCGGTATGGCCGGTGCGACGACATGGCTTCGACCACGTCCGCCACGGCCATGATGCGCGCCTCCAGGATGATTTCGCCGTCCTTCAGTTGCCTGGGATAGCCGCTGCCATCGAGGCGTTCGTGATGCTGCAGGATGACCTCGGCCACCGGCCACGGAAAATCCACGTCCTTGAGCACATCGTGGCCGCTTTGGCTGTGGCCCTTGATCAGTTCGAACTCCATCGGCGTCAGACGCGAGGGCTTGCTCAATATCTCCGCCGGGACGCTGATCTTGCCGATGTCGTGCACATAGCCGGCGAGGCGCAAACCCTTGACCGTGGCCTCGGCCAGGCCCATCTCCGCGCCGATGGCCGCGGCGAGCTCGCCCACGTTGCGTTCGTGTCCAGCGGTATATGGGTCGCGCAGTTCCACCATGCTGGACACCGCCCGCAGCGTCGACTCCATGGCTTGCTCCAGACGCCCGATGTAGCGCTCGATTTCGGCTTGCGCCTTTTTCTGCTCGCCTATATCCTGCGCCATGCCGAGGATCACTTTCTTCCCCTGCAGCGTGGCGAGGATCGCATGCCCGCCCAGGTCGGCCAGGCTGCCATCCTTGCGCAGCGCGCCGAAGGCACGCTCCACCGTCTTCTGCTCCCCCGATAGCAACTGGCTCATGGCCTCCGCCATGTCCGGCCGATCGGACTCCGCGACCAGATCCAGCATCGCCGCGCCGACCAGCTCCTCCACGGAATAACCCAGGATCTCGGCGGCGCGGCGGTTGACGTAGGCGAGCTTGCCCTCCTCGATCACGAACATCGCCGATACGTTTTGCTCGAGCATGCCGCGAAAACGTTCCTCGCCCTCGCGCAGAGCTTGCTCCGCCCGCTTGCGCGCCGTGATGTTGTCGAACACCGCGACGAAATGCCCGGCCTCCGGCCGGTACACGGACAGGGAAAACCAGATGCCCAGGGCGGGGAGATAGGTCTCCAGGCTTTCGGGCTGCCCGGTCGAAGCCACCCTGCCGTAGACTTCGAACAATTCCGGATTCGATTCCTTGATTCCCGGAATGACTTCCGTCACCTTGCGCCCGGCTACATTCTTCAGCCCGGTCAGCCGCTCAAACGATTCGTTCACGCTCAGATAGACAAAATCCTGCGGTCGGCCGTCCGCAAAAATCATTCTGCAATACGCGAGGCCCTCGCGCATGTTCTCGAATAGCCCCCGGTAGTACGCCTCGCTGCGGGCCAGATCCAGCTCGGCCCGCTGGCGCGCCGCCTCGCGCTCGAAATTGTCGAGCGCGAAGGAAACGTCCAGCGCCATCTCCTCGAGCAGCGCCTGCGTCGGCGCATCGAACACGCCGGCCTCGGCCGCATACAGGTTGAGCGTGCCGATCACGGCGCCGCCGCGACGCAGCGGCAGCACCGCCGTAGAGCGGATGCCGGCTTGCGCCGCCAGCGCATGCCAGGGCGCGGTGGCGGGATCCCCGAGGAAGTCCTGGCAGTAATAGGGACGCCCCTCGCGCAGGGCCAGCGCCGCCGGCCCCCGGCCCTCAGGCACCCCGGGGTCGGTGCTGATGCTGATCTGCCGCACATAATCGGCAACGCTGCCTTCGATCGCCGCCGGCACCACGCTGCGCTTCGACTCATCGACGAGTCCGACCCAGGCGCCGATGTAGCCGCCGAATTCCACCGCGATGGCGCAGATGCGCGGGAACAGCTCGCTCGAATCCTTCAGCCTTACGATGGCCTGGTTGGATTCGCTCAGCGTCGCATAAGCGCGATTGAGCCGGCGGATCTGCGCATCCGCCGCGCGCCGTTCGCTGATGTCGCGGATGAAGCACTGCCGGTAGCGCTTGCCGTCTATGTCTATCGTCTGCGCGCTGACTTCCACCGGAAAGCTGCTGCCGTCCTTGCGCCGGTGCATCGCCTCGAACAATGCACCGCCCGGGCGGGTGCTTGCGTCCCCGCTTTGCTCCGGTGCCGGCGGCGATTCCTCGGTCTGCAGCGCGCCGATATTCGTGCGCCGCAATTCCTCGGCGCTGTAGCCGTACGCGGCAATGGCGGCGTCGTTGGCCTCGACAATTTCCCCCGATGGGCCAAGCAGCAGGAAGATGTCGCGCGCCAGCCGGACGAGGTGGCCGAAGTGGCCGACCAGGGCCGCGCGCTCTTCGCGCTGGCGCTCCAGCGCGTCGAGCATACCGTTGAACTGCCGCGCCACGTCCCGGATCTCGGCGGGACCGACGATGCGAGCGCGCACCTCCGCCTCGCCGCTGGCTATTTTTTCCGCGGCCCCGGCAAGCTCGCGTATCGGGCGGGAGATCGCCACGCTGATCCGGTGGGCAAGCAGCAGCACCAGCAGCAAGGCGGCGAAGCTCGCTGCAAGCGCACGCGCCAGATATCGATGGTAATCGGCGAATACCTCGTCTTCGGGCAGTCCGGCAAACACGCGCCAGTCGGTGCGCGGCACGGTGGTGAGCGCGTAAATGCGCGCAACGCCGTCGAGGTCGCGCAGGAAGAACAAACCGTCGCTCCTGCCGCGCACCTCACCAGCCTGCACACC
>JAKAIH010000287.1 GCA_021825225.1 Pseudomonadota bacterium | reverse complement strand
TGAATAGCGGTCCGTGCCATGCTTTGTTCCCTCAGTGATAGTCCACGATCTCGACGTTCACCGGCCCGGGCGACTGGTCCGGCCACGCAGACGCGCCATTGATCGTTAATACCGATGCTGTACTGCCTCTTGCGGTCGGCCTTCAATGCTTCGAATCGATTTCCAGGAAAAACCGCGAGGTAATTCGGCAATCGCCGTGGCTGTTTCTGGATCGATCCGCCGCAATTGGTTGATCGCCTCGCCGACGATCTCGAACTGGCGTTCCACCGCGGATCGCAGATACTCGTCCGCGTCGTAATCGGTGAAGGACTTACCCGCCGCGAAGCGCGCAATGCGCGCGGCTGCTTGCTGCGCATCCCACAGCAGTTTGCGCGCATCAGCGTGCATAGACGGTTTGACGCTCGGCGTTGATTCGCTCGCGGAAGTAGGGGTTTGCCAAACTGCTCCGGGTAACGAGATCGACCGGCCGGCCGAACAGCGATTCCAGCCCGTCCTTCAGCGCAAAGTAGGCCTTTGCGTAGTCGGCGGGCGGCACCTCGTCGAACTCGACCAGAAAATCCAGATCACTGGTCTGCGAATCGAAGTCGGCGCGAACCGCGGAGCCGAAAGCGTCCAGCCGTCGTGCGCCTGCGCGCCGGCAAAGGGCGGCGACTTCGTCGAGGTGTTGGTCGATCAAGTTCGTCATGCTTGGCTCCAGGGAGAATTATGCGGCGAGCGCGTTCTTCAGGCCAATCCGCCGCGCGACCTATCCTCTGTACAGAAGAATATCATGTGCGCTTCCAAACCCGATGAGGCGGGCGTGAACCATGGCCAAGGTGGGGCCGGCACGGATGGACTCCGCACGATTGCAATGCGCAGCCTGCTCAGCCGCTCAATCCGGACCCAGCACCCCATCCTGCAGCCGCAAAATGCGCTTGGCGCGCGCGGCGATGCCGGGATCGTGGGTGACGATGACGAAGCTGGTGCCGTGGCTGCGGTTGAGCGCCAGCATCATCTCGAACACCTGCGCCGCGGTATGGCGGTCTAGATTCCCGGTCGGTTCGTCGGCGAGCACGCACGCGGGCTGGGTCACCAGCGCACGCGCCAGGGCCGCGCGCTGGCGCTCGCCGCCGGAGAGTTCGGCCGGGGTGTGCGTCAGGCGGTGGCCCAGCCCCACTTCCCCGAGGATGGCCGCAGCGCGGCTCTGTGCTTCCGCCGCCGGCATGCGCCGGATCCGCAGCGGCATGGCCACGTTCTCCAGCGCGCTGAATTCCATCAGCAGGTGATGAAACTGGTAGACGAAGCCCAGCGATTCGTTGCGCAGCCGGCCGCGCGCCGCGTCGGACAGGCTGTGCATCGGCCGGCCGAGAATGCTGACCTCCCCCGAGCTCGCGCTGTCCAGGCCGCCGAGCAAATGCAGCAGCGTGCTCTTGCCCGAACCCGAGGCGCCGACGATGGCCACCAACTCCGCCGCGCGCACCTCCAGGTCCACCCCCGCCAGGACGTTTATATCGACCGCGCCCTGCCTGAAAGTCTTGGCCAGTTTGCTGCAGCCGAGGACGATCTCACTCATAGCGCAGGGCCTCGGCCGGATTCACGCGCGATGCGCGCCAGCTCGGATACAGCGTGGCAAGCAGGCTCAGCACGAACGACACTGCGGCGATGGTGCCGACGTCCCCCCACAGCAGCTCGGAGGGCAGTTCGCTGATGTAATACACGTCCTTCGCCAGAAAGTGGACGTTGAACAGGTTTTCGATGAACGGCACCACCACGTGGATGTTGAGCGCGAGCAGCACGCCGCCGCCTACTCCGATCAGCGTGCCGATGACGCCGATCAGCGCGCCCTGCACGATGAATATCGCCATGATGCCCGAGGGTGCCGCGCCCAGGGTGCGCAGGATGGCGATGTCGGGCTGTTTGTCGGTCACCGCCATCACCAGGGTGGAAACGATGTTGAACGCAGCCACGGCAACGATCAGCAGCAGGATGATGAACATCACGTTCTTTTCCATCTGCACCGCGCGGAAAAAATTCGCGTGGCTGCGCGTCCAGTCGGTGATGTAGACGTCGGTGCCCAGCTTGGGCAGCAGGTCCAGCGCCACGCGGCGCGACTGGAACAGGTCGCGCAGCTTCAGGCGCACGCCCGACACCTGGTCCCCCATGCGGTAGAGTGTCTGCGCGTCCTGCAGATCGATCAGCGCGAGGCCGGAGTCGTATTCGAACATGCCGATTTCGAAAATGCCGACCACGCGGAACTGCTTCAGGCGCGGAATGATGCCGGCGGGCGTCACCTGCCCCTGCGGCGCGATCAGCGTCACTTTGTCGCCGACCATCACCGCGAGCGCGCGCGCGAGCTCGGCTCCGAGCACGATGCCGTATTCGCCCGGCTTGAGCGCGGCCAGGCTGCCGGCCTTCATATGGCTGCCGATCGAGGCGACCCGGTCCTCGAGCTCGGGCAGGACGCCGCGGATGACGGCGCCGCGCACCGCACCATCGTAGGTGAGCATGCCCTGCACGTTGACATAGGGTGCCGCCGCGAGCACGCGCGGATCGGCGGCGGCGACCTTGGCCACCGCCTGCCAGTCCGAGAGCACGTCGCCCGGCCCGCTGATCTGCACATGCGAAGCCACGCCGAGGATGCGCGTGCGCAGCTCGTTCTGAAAGCCGTTCATGACCGACAGCACCGTGATCAGCGCCGCCACCCCGAGCGCGATGCCCAGCATCGAGGTCAGCGAGATGAAGGAGATGAAATGATTGCGCCGCTTGGCGCGCGTGTAGCGCAGGCCGATGAACAGTTCGTAGGGAAGTGAGCTCATTGTTGGTCGTTTTCGTGCGCACCGCCCTCAGCATGTGCGCAGCCTATTTTGACACACTCGCGCCCGCCTTATCCGCAGGCGGCAATGATAAACTTCAATATGCATTGCCATCTGCTGCTTCCCGACCTGTTTTGGCCCGAACGCGATAGTCTCGATATCTATCGCGGCGTCGCAACTCCGGCGCTCGAACGCTTGCTGGCCAAGGGACGGCGGCGCAGCGAAGAAGCCACGGCGTCCGCCGCTGCCTGGCTGTGCCATCACTTCGACCTGGACCCACAGGACGGAGTTCCGGCTGCGCCCTATTGCCTGCTCGCGGACGGGGGCGAACCCGGCCAGCACTATTGGCTGCGCGCCGATCCGGTGCACCTGCGGGTGGAAAGCGGCAAGCTGGTCCTCGCCGACAGCGGCGTCTTTCCGGTGTCGCAGCAGGAAGCCGGGCATCTTGCAGACAGCCTGAACGCGCATTTTTCAGCGGACGGCCTGATGTTCTATCCGCTGCGGCCGGACCGCTGGTATCTGCGCCTGCCGCAGGCACCGGCGCTGGAGACGACGCCGCTCGCCCAAGCCGCGGGCAGAAGCATCGATCCGCTGCTGCCGCGCGGCGCCGACGCCGCCGCCTGGCATGCGCGCCTGAACGAGGTGCAGATGCTGCTGCACAGCCATGCAGTCAACGAAGGACGGGAGGCTGCGGGCGGACTGGCGATCAACAGCGTCTGGCTCTGGGGTGGCGGCAGCATGCGCGAGGGCATGACGACACAGTTCAATGCGGTCTGGTCCAAAGACCCTTTCGCTGCGGGATTGGCGCAAGCGGCTCGCGTCGCCGCACGCGACTTGCCTGAAGATGCAGCCAAACTACTGCTCGCGGGCGCAGATTCCGGCGTCAATCTGGTCCTGCTCGATCAACTGCGCGCGCCGGCTCAGTACGGCGATGCGCATGGCTGGCGCGAAGGCCTGCGGCAACTCGAGCGCGACTGGATCGCGCCCCTGCTCGAAGCGCTCCGACTGGGACGCATAGGCATGCTGAGCCTGCATGCGTTCGGGCCCGCAGACGCGCTTTCGGTCGAGGTCGCGCGCGGCGATCTGCGCCGCTTCTGGCGGCGGGCGAAGCCGCTTGCCGATTACGTCTGAGCATGAGCCTCATCCTCACCCGCCCTGTGCCTCAGCGCGCACGCGACATGCTGGTACAACAGGGCCTGCATCCGGTGCTGGCGCGGCTGTATGCCGCGCGCGGCGTGCTCGACAAGGGCGAAGTGGAGGGCGAACTCGCCGGCCTGATCCTGCCGGAGCGCCTGCTGCATGCGGACCGCGCCGCGGTTCTGCTCGCCGATGCGATCGAGAGAAGGCAGCGCCTCTTGATCGTCGCCGACTACGACTGCGACGGCGCCACCGCCTGCGCGGTCGGCGTGCGCGCCTTGCGTGCGTTTGGCGCGGACGTGGCCTATCTCGTGCCCAACCGCTTCGAGTACGGCTACGGGCTCACCCCCGAAATCGTCGAACTCGCCGCGCACGCACCGCGCCGGCCCGACCTTTTGATCACCGTCGACAACGGCATCGCCAGCATCGAAGGCGTGGCGCGCGCCAACGAGCTGGGCATCGCCACGCTGGTCACCGACCACCATCTGCCCGGCGACGCACTGCCGCAGGCCGCATGCATCGTCAATCCGAATCAGCCGGGCTGCGACTTCCCCAGCAAGGCCATCGCCGGGGTGGGCGTGATGTTC
>JAKAIH010000286.1 GCA_021825225.1 Pseudomonadota bacterium | reverse complement strand
GCTTCGGCTATGAACTGGCGGTGATCCTGCAGGACGGCATGCGCCGCATGCTCGAAGCGCAGGAGGACGTGTTCTACTATGTCACCGTGATGAACGAGAACTACGCGCAGCCGGCGCTGCCGCCAGGCGCCGAGGAGGGAATCAGGCGCGGCATGTACCTGTTGCGGCCTTCACCGCGGGCTGGCGCGGCAGCAGGCTCGGCGAAGAAGAAACCGCCGCGCGTGCAGCTCCTCGGCGCGGGGACGATCCTGCGCGAAGCGCTGGCCGCGGCCGAGATCCTGGAGCAGGAGCACGACATTGCCGCGGATGTCTGGAGCGTTACCAGCTTCACCGAGCTGCGTCGCGATGGCCTGGAATGCGAGCGCTTGAGCCGCGAGCATCCCGGCGAAGCGCGTAAAAGCTGGGTGGAGCAATGTCTGGGCACCGCCCCCATGCCGGTCGTCGCGGCCAGCGATTATGTGCGCGCCGTGCCCGATCTGATCCGCGCCTGGGTGCCGGGCAAGTACCTGACACTGGGCACCGATGGTTTCGGCCGCAGCGACACGCGCGCCGCATTGCGGGGCTATTTCGGCGTCGACGCGGTAAGCATTGCACAGGCGGCTGTCGCCCTGGCCACCCCGCGCGGTGCGTGAGCGGCGATATCGAAGATCAGAAGCGCGCAGCCAGGATCACTCGGCTTCCCTGATTATTCAGCCTCTTATCGTATTCCCGGGGGTTTCGCCATAGGGTGGGGCGTAGATCACCAGCACTCGCGCCGGCGTGTCGCTGGTTACGGTGAAGGTATGGCGCATGCCGGCCGGAAAGAAACAGCAGTCACCCGGCCCTAGCTCGCGCGTCTGGCCGTCCACTTCGGCCAGCGCGCGGCCTTCGAGCAGGTAGCACACCTGCTCGATGCCCGGATGGCGGTGCGGCAGCGCACCTTTGCCCTTCTCGATCACACCCAACACCAGTTCCACCTGGGCTGCGCCCACGGTTTCGGGGCCGATCAGGCGATAATTGGTCGTGCCGGTGTGGTTGGCCGGGTGATATGGCGTTACGGATTGCTGATTGACGAAATAGTTGGGTGTGGAATTGTGCTGTGCCATGGTGATCTCTGCTTATGTTTTGACCTATTCTAGCCCTTGATCCAGATCAAATACGAGTGAAGACTAAGCTATTGACTTGTCTTATAATTAGCCCTGTGGACTGATGCGGGCGCCAAGCTGGTGCGCCCGGGCTCCACCGTCTGGACTTGCGGAATCGACATGCAGCTTTATGCCCTCGGCCTGAACCACAACACCGCTCCGCTCGCGATCCGCGAGCAGATGGTGTTTCACGCCGAAAAATTGCAGGCGGCACTGCGCGAACTGACCCAGACCAAGCCGGTGGGCGAGGCCGCGATCCTCTCCACCTGCAACCGCACCGAGCTGTATTGCTCCGCGGCCGAGCCGCAGGAGGCGCTGTACTGGCTCGCCGACTATCAGCGCGTGAAACCGCAGGAGTTGAAGCCCTATCTCTACACGCTGCCCAAGGAGCAGGCCGTGCGCCACGCGTTCCGCGTCGCCTCGGGCCTGGAATCGATGGTGCTGGGCGAGCCGCAAATCCTCGGCCAGATGAAAGAGGCGGTGCGCCAGGCCGAATCGGCCGGCACGCTCGGAACGCTGCTGCACAAACTGTTCCAGCGCTCCTTCGCGGTGGCGAAGGAGGTGCGCACCAATACCCAGATCGGCGCAAACGTGGTGTCCATGGCGGCGGCCTCCGTCAAGCTGGCCGCCCGCATTTTCCCGAGCCTGAAGGAGCAGAAGATCCTGTTCATCGGCGCGGGTGAGATGATCGAGCTGTGCGCTACCCATTTTGCGGCGCAGCAGCCGCGCGCGATCACGGTGGCGAGCCGCACGCTGGAGCGGGCGCGCGCGCTGGCGCACCGCTTCAACGGTCGCGCCATCGAGTTGCGCGAGATGTCGGAGCAGCTGCACGAATTCGACATCGTGGTGTCCTGCACCGCGAGTTCGCTCCCCATCCTCGGCAAAGGCACAGTGGAGCGCGCGATCAAGGCGCGCCGCCACCGGCCGATGTTCATGGTGGATCTGGCCGTGCCGCGCGACATCGAGCCCGAAGTCGCGGGCATGGACGACGTGTTTCTGTACACCGTCGACGATCTGGGCCAGATGGTGAAGACCGGCGCCGACGCGCGCCAGTCGGCGGTGGCGCAGGCCGAGGCCATCATTGAAACCAATGTCGGCGGCTTCCTGCACTGGCTGTCCTCGCGCGACCTGGTTCCGACCATACGCGCGCTGCGCAGCCATGCGGAGGAAGCGCGCGGCGAGGAAATGCAGCGCGCGCTGAAACTGCTCGCGCGCGGCGACGATCCGAAGCAGGTGCTGGAAGCGCTGTCGCACGGACTCACCAACAAGCTCATGCACGCGCCCACGCAGGCGCTCAACGAAGCGCCCGCCGAAGAGCGCACCCGGCTCGCCGAGCTGGTGTCGCGCCTGTACCAGATCCGCAGCCCGCGCTAGCTGGCCGCGGACCCCCGCATCGTCGCGATGAAGCCTTCTATTGCCTCGAAACTGGAGCAGCTCGTGCGCCGCCTGGGCGAGCTTACGCGCCTCTTGTCGAGCGAGGACTCGGTGCGCGTCATGGACAGCTACCGCAAGCTCACGCGCGAACACGCCGAGCTCACGCCGGTGGTCGCGCTGTACGAATCGTTCAAGCAGGCGCAGGAGGACGCGCATACGGCGCAGGAGATGCTCGCCGATCCGCAGATGAAAGCGTTTGCCGAAGCCGAGATGCGCGAGGCGAAGGAGCGCATGGCGGCGATCGAAATCGAATTGCAGAAGCTGCTCTTGCCCCGCGACCCCGACGACGAGCGCAATACCTTCCTCGAAATTCGCGCCGGCACCGGCGGCGACGAGTCGGCGCTGTTCGCGGGAGATCTGTTCCGCATGTACACGCGTTTTGCCGAGCGCAACCGCTGGCAGGTGGAAGTGATTTCGGAAAGTCCGTCCGAAATCGGCGGCTACAAGGAGGTGATCGCCAAGATCATCGGCCAGGGCGTATTTTCCAAGCTCAAGTTCGAGTCCGGCGGCCACCGGGTGCAGCGCGTCCCGACGACCGAGACCCAGGGGCGCATCCATACCTCGGCCTGCACCGTCGCGGTGATGCCGGAAGCCGACGAGATCAATGACGTGGTCATCAATCCGGCGGAGATCCGCATCGACACCTTCCGCGCCTCCGGCGCCGGCGGACAGCACATCAACAAGACCGACTCCGCCGTGCGCGTGACGCATTTGCCCACCGGCATCGTGGTCGAGTGCCAGGACGGGCGCTCGCAGCACAAGAACAAGGCGCAGGCGCTGTCGGTGCTGGCGGCGCGCATCAAGGACAAGCAGCTGCGCGAGCAGGCCGCGAAACAGGCGGCGACCCGGAAGAGCCTGATCGGCAGCGGAGACCGTTCCGAGCGCATCCGCACCTATAACTTCCCGCAGGGCCGTGTCACCGACCATCGCATCAACCTGACGCTGTACAAAATCCAGGACATCATGGACGGCGACCTGGCCGAGCTGACCGGCGCGCTTGCCGCCGAGCACCAGGCGGAGCAACTCGCCGCGCTGGGCGAGGAAGCCGCGGCCTGAGTCCCGCCGCGGGCACGGCAGTGACGACCATAGCGCAGCTCCTGGCGCAAAGCGATCTGCCGCCGCTGGAAGCGCGCATGCTGGCCGAACGCGCATTGGGTAAGCCGCGCGCCTGGTTGATCGCGCATGCGGACGAAACGCCAGGTGCCGCAGCCGAACAGGCTTTCGCCGCCATGGCCGATCGTCGCCGCCAAGGCGAGCCCATCGCCTACATCCTCGGCGAGCGCGAATTCTACGGTCTCGATTTCGGCGTGACGCCGGCAGTCTTGATTCCGCGTCCCGAGACCGAGCTGCTGGTGGAACTCGCGCTGGAGCGCCTTCCCGCGGACGCGGCGGCGCGTGTGCTCGACCTGGGGACGGGCAGCGGCGCGATCGCGGTTACGCTGGCGCGCCTGCGGCCGCAGGCGCGGCTCACCGCGGTCGACGTGGACTACGCTGCACTGACGCTTGCGCGCGCCAACGCGAAGCGGCACGGCGTCAGCGTGCGGTTTTTCTGCGGCGACTGGTTCGGCGCGCTGGCCGGGGAACGCTTCGATCTGATCGTGTCCAATCCGCCCTATGTCGCTGAAGGGGACCCGCACCTCGCGCTGGGCGACGTGCGCTTCGAGCCGCAGCGCGCGCTCGTGGGCGGTGCCGACGGCCTGGACTGCATCCGCGCGATCGTCGCCCAGGCGCAGGCGCATTTGCTCCCGGGTGCCTGGCTGCTGTTCGAGCATGGCTACGACCAGGCTCCATCCTGCCGCGCGCTGCTTGAGGCACGCGGATACGCCGAGGCGCAATCCTGGCCCGACCTGGCCGGCATTCCACGCGTGAGCGGCGGCCGCGCGGCGGTCAATAATTTAAAATAGCGCGCACAATTTACAGCTGATGAAGGATGAGTTTGCATGACTACTCGCAGCCAGGCGC
>JAKAIH010000285.1 GCA_021825225.1 Pseudomonadota bacterium | reverse complement strand
GGACCAGGATTTCGTCGCCTTGACGCCGCAGCAGGCTGGTCTCGGCCGAGGGGCTAGAAGTTGGCCAGCCCCTGACCAGCGGAAACAGTGCTTTCGCTGCATCGAGTTCAAAAAAAACGACCCCCAGGACCGGTGCCTTCGGGTCGCCGTTCTGGAAGACCGGCTGTGCGATGCCATAGTCGGGCTGGCCGTTCGGGCCGAGATGCAGATCGGCCAATGTGTGGGTGCGCGTGCGCAGCGCGGCCTCCACCGCCGCCGATTCAGCCGGTGCAAGTGCGCTCGCGGCGGCAGGAGCGACGATGCGCAAGCGGCTGTCCAGCACCGTGATCTCCTGATAGTCGTACGCCTTTATCGTGTCTTCGATGATCCTGTCCATGCGTCGCCGCGCTTGCGCAAGTTCCGCCTCGGGCACGCGCCCGGCCACCAGGTCCTGCACCGGCCGCCGCTGGGCGAACAAGCGTGCATCGCGCAGCGCTTCATGCATCAGCGCTTCGATTTGGGCGCTTTTCAGCTCCGCGACGGCGCGCAGGTTCTCCTGCGCGTCGCGGCTGATCCGTTGCGAGAAGTAGTTGAACGATGCGAGGCCGGCGCCGAGGATGGCGGCCGCGGCGAGCGCAAACAGCGCAAGCGCAATGGCTTGCGCGGGTCTGATCGATCTGGCTATGCGCTGGCGAGTGGGTCGATTGGTCACCGGGGGCGGTTTCGAGCTTGGGAAAAATTGGACCGCACGGGGCATGCGGGTCGGACAAGGCGGGCTCAATATACGGCAGCCGGGCGCGGGCGTATTTGAGCTAGGTCAATGCGTTCGCGACCGGCTCGGCGCGCTTCGGACACGCCGCGGGACAGGGTCGCAATCTTCAGTGGACATTCCCGGATGCACGGCCTGCAACCGCCGGGCGCTGCATGACGGGCGGCGAGGGAGGTGCTCGCCGGACCAAAGCGCGCCGCCGCTGCGGTCCGCGGGCGGTGTCTTCACCGGCTGTCGCCGGAAACGCTCAGCCGTGTATGCGGTGGAATTTCGCCAGCAGTTCTTCCTTGCTTTCGCGGAAATCCGGGTGCTCGACGATGCAGTCGGCCGGGCATACCAGCATGCATTGAGGCTCGTCCTCCGCGCCGACGCATTCGGTGCACAGGTTCGGATCGATGACATAGGGGTTGCCGTCGGTAATGGCTTTGTTCGGGCAGGGTTCGACGCACGCATCGCAGGCGGTGCAGTCTTCGTTGATCAGCAGGGCCATTCATATCTCCTTCGTTTTTCGAGTTTGCACAAAACGAGGGGATATATCCCCTCGTGCTCCCCTAAATCAGACCGGTAACAAAATGGCTTTTTGTTACCGATTCTTAGGTATGCGCGAATCAGGCTGCAGCACGCTGCTGCAGCTCGCGCAGCTTGCCATGCCGGAATGCACCCCACAAGGCCGCGCCTATCGCTCCGGCACAAATCGAGTCGGGGTGGTTGACCACCGTCAGACCGGTGATCTTTTCGTTGACCAGCTCCTCCTGCACTGCGCGCAGCAGGCCCACGTCGAGCGCCAGCCCGCCGGTGAGCAGTACCGTGTCTTTCATGATGCCGGTGACTTTCAGCAGCTTCACCAGGCGCGAAGCCATGGACATGTGGATGCCCTTGAGGATGTCGGGCGTGGGGATGCCGCGCGAGACCATGTTGATGACATCGGTCTCGGCCAGCACGGCGCAGATCGAGCTGATCTTCTCCGGCGTCTGCGCCGACTTGGACAGCGGGCCGATTTCCTCCACCGCGACGCCGAGGTAGCGCGCGATGTTCTCCAGGAACTGACCCGAGCCGGAGGCGCACTGGCTGGTCATCTTGTAGGCGAGCACCTTGCCGCGCTCATCCACATAGATCGCACGGCCGTTGAGCGCGCCGATATCGACCACGCCGCGTGCATCGGGATTGAGGTAGATCGCGCCGCGCGCGTGCGTCGTCATGGAGTAGAAGTGGCCGGTCGCGAACTTGACGTTCTCGCCTTCGCCCGTGGTGGCCACGTAGTCGACATCGGCTGGTGTGAGGCCTGCCTCCTCCAGCACTTCGTCGTAGCCCGCTTTGGCGAGCTGCAGGTTGTCGCGCCGGCGGATGCGTTCGACGCGCCGCGCGAGCCACTCGCTGTTGCCGTTTTCGGTCCTGAACAGCGCCGTTTTGACGACGCCCGAGCCGATGTCGATGCCGACGCTAATAGTCATACTCTCGCCTCCGTTCCTGCTGTGATTAATTGTGGACCGCGCTGTCGGCTCGCGATGCCGTTCGCTGCGGTCGCATCCCCGCCTAGGCGGGGCCCCTGCTCGGCGCTCACGTCCTCGTCTCCACAAGTTTGCCTTCCTCGACCACCGCGCGCCAGGCGAAAGTCGCGCCGCCGAGCGCGCCGGTATAGATGGAATCCGGATCGATGTTGAGCTTCAGTTCGCCGTAGTTTTCGCGCACCAGATCGTTCAGCGACTTCACCGCGGCTTCGTTCTTGGCCACGCCGCCGGTGAACGTGAACTCGTTGCGCACGCCGCCCGAGCGCGCGAGGATGGACATCGCGCGCAGGATGATGGCGCGGTGCAGGCCGAGCATGATGTCCTCGCGTTTTTCGCCCAGAGACAGGCGGTCGCGCAGTTCGGCCCCGGCGAACACGGTGCAGGTCGAATTGATGCGCACGTTCTTGGTTGCTTTCATCGCCAGCGGGCCGAGTTCGTGCAGGCCCATGTTCATCTCGTCGGCGATGTAGCCGAGATAGCGGCCGCAGCCGGCGGCGCAGCGGTCGTTCATCTGGAAGCTCTCGACGATGCCGTGCGGGTCCACCTGAATCGCCTTGGTGTCCTGGCCGCCGATATCGAGCACGGTGGCCGTGCCCGGGTACATCACGTGTGCGCCCAGGCCGTGGCACAGGATTTCGGAGCGGATGTGTTCCTTGGAGAAGGGCAGGCGCGCGCGGCCGTAGCCGGTGCCGATCACATAGCTTTCCTCCAGCGCGGTGTCGAGCACGCTCTTGATCGGCGCGCGGATCGCGTCCGCACGTCCGGCGGTTTCCGGCATACCGCGGAAAGTGCGCTCCAGCGCGCGCATCAGGTTGGTGGTCATGGCGTCGGCGTAGACGCGGTTCTCGACCTCGATGATGGAGCGGTCGAACACATTGAGCACCATGTCGTAGCGTATGCCCATTTCCTTGGCCACGGATTCGCCGATGGCGAGGTAGCGGCTGCCCGCGATGTCGCGGAAGAAATCCGACTTGCGTTTCGCCCCCGGCGCGAACAGCTCCGGCGCCTCCAGCTGCAGGCGCTTGAACACCTCGGTCAGGGCCGCGGCGACCGCCGTGGCCTGGTCGCCGAAGCGCGTGCCTTCGGCGTTGCGACGGCAGGTGGCCTCCAGGTCGGCCAGTTGCTCCAGGAATTGCTCCAGGCGGAAGTCGCGCTCGAGGTGGCCGAGAAAATCCTCGAGCGCGCCGTTGAGCGCGTGCGACTTCGACAGCGCGTTGCGGAACAGGTGAAAACGCGTGTTGACCAGGGCCTCCTGCTTGGCGATGGCCGCAGCGGTGTCGTAGTTGGAGCGCGAATTGGTGATGCCGCGTCCGAGAATGTTGCGGTCCTCGTCGATCACTACCGCCTTGGTGGTGGTCGATCCGAGGTCGATGCCGATGAAGCAGCGCATGATGGTTTCCTCGAGTCCTGGGTTAGTGGACGGCGCCGGCGGCGGCGCTGCGTTTCTGCTTGATCATCTGGAAATAGCTCTCCAGCCGGTTCTTGATGTTGGCCGCGGAGAAATAGCGCGGATCCACCAGGTCCGATTCGATGAACGCCGCGGGCTTGCCGGTGCGTTTTTCCACTTCGCGCAGGATCAGCAGCTGCCCGGCGGAGAAACTGTTGCAGCTCTTGATCGAATTGATCAGCAGGCCGTCGGCCTGGTACTCGTCGATGTACTTGCAGATCATGTCGATGCGCTGCGGCAGGTTCAGGTTCGTATAGCAGCCCAGGCAGTACTCCGCGAGCGACTCGATCGGGTGATCCGGGTCGTGACGGAAGCCGAAGTCGTACACGCCGCCGACCTTGGCGTAAGTGGAGGTGACCACCACCGCGCCTTCGTCGTAGAACATTTTCCAGAAATCGCGGAAGCTGGTCCAGTTGGGCGGGCCTTCCACCACCAGGCGGTATTTCTCCTCGCCCATCTCCCCTTCCGGGGTGATCGGCCCTTTGCCTTCGCGCACGCGCTGCTCGATTTCCCGGCGCAGCACGCGGTAGTATTCGGTGGCCTCGGCGGTGCCGCGGAAGGCCGTGAATATCGGCCCGATGTAATACACCGCGCCGAAATAGCCGTCGATAGGCGAAGGGCGCTTCTTCGCCGATTGCAGCACCTGCACCAGGTCTTCCTCGGCCTTGACCGATTCCTTCATGTACTGGCGCAGGCGGTCGATGTCGAATTTGACGCCCGAGACACGTTCGAGGGACGGGATCACGTTTTCCTTGATCTGCTTGACGACGTAATCGCGCATGTTCTGCGAAATCTTGCCGTCGCCTTGGTAGGGTACGTGCAGCATGGTGG
>JAKAIH010000284.1 GCA_021825225.1 Pseudomonadota bacterium | reverse complement strand
CCGTTACGGATTCGGCAAGTCGGTGTCCATGAGCTTCGACCAGGCGCTGGCCAAGGTCACCACGGAGCTGCAAAAAGAAGGTTTCGGCGTATTGACCGAGATCGATGTCGCCGCCACCATGAAGAAAAAGCTCGACCACGCTATGCCGCCCTACCGCATTCTGGGCGCCTGCAATCCGGCGTTCGCCAGACGCGCCCTCACCGCCGAGCCCAGCATCGGACTGCTCCTGCCCTGTAACGTCGTGGTCCGCCAGGATGCAGCAGGCACGGTGCTGGTGGAATTCCTGGATCCGGGAATGATGGGGCAGATGACCGACAGTCCCGACCTCGGCCCGCTCGGCGCCGAGGTGCGCGAAAAGCTGCAACGGGTGATGCACGCGCTTTGAACGCAGCGCACCGCCGAAGATTTTTTACTAGTCCACTGATTGCAACCACTAGGGGAGAAAACATGATCAAAACCTTATTCAACCGCCTTGCATTGACGGCGATTGCGCTTTGCACCCTGCTCGCACCGCTGTCGGCTTCGGCCGAAGACGCGAACTGGCCGACCAAACCGGTCAAATTCGTGGTGCCATTCCCGCCCGGCGGCTCGGTCGACCCGCTGGCGCGCCTGATCGCGGTCAGACTGAGCGCGTCGATGGGGCAACAGTTCATCGTAGAGAACAAACCCGGCGCCTCGGGTTCCATCGGCACCGCGTTCGTCGCCAAATCGGCGCCCGACGGCTACAACTTCGTATTCGTGTTCGATACCCATGCGGTCAATCCGACGCTGCTGCCGATGACTTTCGACACGGTGAAGGATCTGGCACCGGTGATGCTGATCGGTACCGCACCGATGGCGATCGCGACCAATCCATCAAAGCCGTACAAGACGTTCGCGGACGTCATCGCAGCAGCGAAGGCCAAACCCAACACGGTGACTTTCGGTTCGATCGGCAATGGCAGCATGGGCCATCTGACCATGACGCTGTTGCAGCACGCGGGCGGCTTTACTTTGGTGCACGTACCCTACAAAGGCGGCGGCCCGATGACCCAGGATGCGCTCGGCGGACAGATTGACCTGGCTGTCGGCTCGGTGGCCGTGCTCTCGCCGCAGGTCAGAAGCGGCAAGCTACGCGCCGTTGCGGTGACCGGCAACAAGCGCTCGCATTCCATGCCCGACGTGCCTGCCCTGTCGGAGCAGGGATTTCCCGGCTTCTCCGCACTTGCGTGGTGGGGCATTTTCGCGCCCGCCGGCACCCCCAAGCCCATCCTCGACAAGTTCCATGCGGAACTGGTCAAAGCCCTGAACCAACCCGACCTGCGCAAGACCCTGACCGAACAACTGGGTATGGACTTGGTGGTGAGCACGCCCGAAGCGCTGCAGAAATTCCTGGTCAGCGAAATCGACCGCTGGGGCAAAGTCGTACGCGAGAACAATATACGCGCCGACTGAGCGCCTGCCGCCCGAACTCCACTGCAGGCCCGCGGGGGCCTGCAGCCTCCGGTTTTCGCGAGGCGGGGCGGAGCGGGTCGCGCCGCCGTTGATTTGCGTCAAACGCCTGCCCTCCGGAAGGCGTAGAAATTAATGCTCCTTCAGCCTACGGAGGAGCATGCGATGAAGTCCTTTAAAGCAAACCTTGCAATTCTGGGCAGCACTCTTCTTCTCACCCTGATTCCGGTCGTACCCGGCGCACAAGCGCCGGACGCTGTGCCCGGCAGCGCTCCAGCCGCGGCAGGCGAGCGCGAGCTGATTCCGGGCGCGGCCCGGATGAGCGGCGCCGAGCGCGAAGTCTACCGGCACCGCATGGAAGCCGCCGCAACACCGCAGGACAAGGCAAGAATTCGCGCCGAGTATACAAAAGCGGCCGGGGCTGCCGCGCCGGTTCGCCCCCTGGTCGGTGATCCGGCCAGAGGCGCCTCGCTGCACCGTGCCTGCTTTTCCTGCCACGGGATCGAGCGCTACGTGGCGCCGGTGACTTACGCCGCAGCCGGCTTCATCGACTCGGTACTGCGGGCCAGCGGGCTGTCGGACCTGCCTCCGGCCGAACCGGTACGCTTCAAGGGCAGGATCAAGTCGCTGTCGGCCTTGCGCGATGGCGTGAGCCGGCGCAACGACTTGCTCAACCCGAAGATGACGCCGCAGGAAATCGAGGACGTTGTAGCCTATCTGAACGCGAGCTATTACAGGTTTTCGCAGTAATCGCGGCGTCGCCACGGTGCCTCAGGCGCACCGCTCCACGGCCTGCACACCGCAGACGCCGGCAGCCGGTCTGCATTTCGAAACACTTGTTTTCTGCATAAGGCCCATGTAACATTTGTTAAATGGCGACCGACCCAGGCTCAGCACCGCTCACGGCTCCGGATATCTTCAAACGTATCCGCAAGCAGATCGACACGCTGACGCCCGAACTGCAGCGCGCAGCCCGCTGGGTTGCCGACCATCCGAGCGAAACCGGATTCCTGTCGATGCGCCAGCAAGCCAGGAGCGCGGGGGTGTCCGCGCCGACCATGGTGCGCCTGGCGCGCGCCTTGGGCTTCGCCGATTATGCCTCGCTGCGCCGCCCGTTTCAGGATGCGATGGCCGGGCGTTCGCTCGAATACGGCAGCCGGGCATCCGCGCTGCAAGCCGCGCCGGAGGGCACGCGCATCGCGCGCCTGGCGCAGGAACTCGCCGGCTCGCAACTCGAAGACGTGCGGTCGGTGCAGGCGCTGAATGCGCCGGCACAGATCGAAGCAGTGGTGCGTGCGATCGCCGGTGCCAGCCGCGTCGGGTTCCTCGGCGTGCGCGCGAGCTTCGGCATCGCCTTCCAATTTTGTTATGCCTATAGCCTGATCGCGCGCAACGGCGTGCTGTTCGACGGTCTCGGCGGCATTCTGCACGATCAGGTAGAAGTGCTGGACCGGCACGATGTCCTCATCGCCATCAGCCAGTCGCCGTATTCGGCGCCCACTGTCGAATCCGTGCAGGCGGCGGCGGCGCGCGGCGTCACGATTATCGCACTCACCGACAGCGCCCTGTCGCCGCTGGCGCGTGCCGCAACGCATACGCTGCGCTTTCGCGCCGACTCGGTGTCTTTTTTTCCATCCATGATCGCGCCGCTGGCGCTGGCCGAACTGCTGCTCGCAAGACTTGCGGCCAGAGGCGGCAAGGCGGTGCTCGAGCGGCTGGCACAGGTGGAACGGCGCCTGACCAGCCAGCGCGCCTATTGGCGCAATATTTCGCGAAAGGCACCAGCATGAGCCACATCCTGCACCGCCAGATGCGCGGCATCCTCCCGCTCGCAGTCAGCGGCCGCGGCACCCGTATCACCGACGCCCAGGGCAAGGAATACATCGACGCCTCGGGCGGCGCCGCAGTCTCCTGCCTTGGACACGGCCACCCCGACGTGCTGCGTGCGATGCACGAACAAATCGACAAACTCGCCTATGCCCACACCAGCTTTTTCTCCACTGCGGTCGCCGAAGAGCTGGCCGACCACCTGATCGCCCACGCGCCTGCCGGCATGTCGCATGTGTATCTGGTATCCGGCGGATCGGAGGCGATCGAGGCGGCGCTGAAACTGGCGCGCCAGTATTTCGTCGAAATCGGGCAGCCGCAGCGCAAGCATTTCATCGCGCGGCGCCAGAGCTACCACGGCAACACGCTGGGCGCGCTGGCGGTGGGCGGCAACGCCTGGCGGCGCAGGCAATTCGCACCGCTCCTGATCGACGTGACGCACGTAGCGCCGTGCTACGAATACCGCGACCGCCTCGACACCGAGTCGGCGGAGCAATACGGCGAGCGCCTGGCGCTCGAACTCGAGCAGGCGATCCAAACAATCGGCCCCGCCAACGTGATCGGCTTTTGCGCCGAGACCGTGGGCGGAGCGACCTCCGGCGCAGTGCCGCCGGTGCCGGGTTATTTCCGCCGCATACGCGAAGTCTGCGACCGCCACGGCATCCTGCTGATAGCCGACGAAGTGATGTGCGGCATGGGCCGCACCGGCACGCTGCATGCAGTCGAGCAGGAAGGCATCGTGCCGGACCTGATGGCGATCGCCAAGGGGCTCGGCGGCGGCTATCAGCCGATCGGCGCCGTGCTGGTGCAGCAGCGCATCATCGAAGCGCTGTCCGCCGGCAGCGGCTTCTTCCAGCACGGGCATACCTACCTCGGCCATCCGGTCGCCTGCGCCGCAGCGCTGGCGGTGCAGAAGGTGATCGAACGCGATGGATTGCTCGCGGCGGTGCAGCGTCAAGGCGCCGGGCTGCGCGCGCGACTGGGCGCCGCATTCGGACGGCATGCGCACGTGGGCGATATCCGCGGCCGCGGCCTGTTTCAGGCGATCGAGCTGGTGGAGGATCGCGCCGCCAAGCGCAGCTTCGATCCCGCACTGCGCCTGTACGCGCGCATCAAAGCCGAAGCCATGGCGCGCGGCCTGATGGTCTACCCTATGGGCGGTACCATCGACGGCCGCGTGGGCGACCACGTGCTGCTCGCGCCGCCGTTCATTGTGACGGATGCCGAACTCGACCTGATCGTCGAGCGCCTCGCCGCGGCAGTCGACGCGTCGATAGCC
>JAKAIH010000283.1 GCA_021825225.1 Pseudomonadota bacterium | reverse complement strand
AGCGTGCCTTCGACCCCGCTCGAGAAATACTCGGCCTTGTCGTGGCCATAGGTGTGGCGGTCGTCGGCCGGCTGTTCGGCGATGGTAAGCGCAGTCAGGGCGACCAGACCCGCGGCAAGATTCACCAGCGCCTCCAGCGCGTCGGACAAGAGGCTCACCGAATCGGTCAGGAAATACGCGCCGAATTTCAATACCAGCGTCGCAATCGACGTGGCAATCGAAAGCAGAGCCATTTTCCGCGTAGCGTTCATAGCCATTCTATTTCTCGCGCTTCACTCGATTGATCTGAACCGGACCATCGCTCGCGCTCGGGCGAGCGCAAGCGCATTATGCCACCTGCGCCCGCGGCGGTTGACGCCGCACGCTCCGGCGCGGTCTTCTACGCATAACCGCGGTCGGCGGAGCTCACGTCGGTTTCTGCGCGTCTGCGATCCAGCCGGCCACCGACGCCGGTGCCGGGATTCGGCCGGAGCTCACCAGCTTTCCGTCGATCACGAGACCCGGCGTGGAAAGGATATTGTAGGCCAGTATGTCCTTGTAGTCGGTCACTTTGACGAACTCGGCCTCGACACCCATGTCGGCTGCGGCCTTGCGCGCGATTTCTTCCAAGCGTTTGCAGTTGGCGCAGCCAGAACCGAGTATCTTTATCGTCAGCATCGCAAGCTCTCCTTCATCGATCGGTCACGACAGGTACTCACAAACCCGGCATCTCGGGTGAGCGCTCTCGCGCCAGGCGCCGATCCGCCAGCCACAAGACCAGCGCCAGCGCGGCTACGAATGCGAGGAGATAGGACACGATCAGGCTAAGACTCGTACCGTCCACCCACGCGCCGTAGACGAGGCCGGCGAAGGTGCTGAAAAGCGCAACCCAGCCGACATAGGTCCAGGTCTTGAGCTTGCCTATGATCGCCGCGAGGATCAGGATGCTTTGCAGGCTGAGTTCGGGTCGGCCATGAGATACGCCAGCAGCGGTCCGCGGTGCATGCCCAGACTGAGGAACATCTTCGCGATCGGCACTTCGACCAGCGTCGGAAAATACATGAAGACGCCGAAAGCCACGCCCGCCAGATTCCCGAGCGGCGTGTTGCTTCCCGCCACGCTCTCGATCCATTCCGGGCGGATGAGAACGCGGATGATCCCGACCAGGAACACTCCGACGACGAGCAGCGGAAAGATTTGTTTGACGAAACGCCACGATTCCCACAGCCAGTCGCGCAGTTCATCGACGGAAAGGCGCGCGCGAGCCAGCCAAAAAAGGGGAAACAATGCGATCAGCACGCCGAAGAACTTGCCGGTGACGCCTACGCTCAGCCCCGCCGTACTTGCCTGAATATTGAGCGTGGCCGCGAGCAGAGTAAGCGCGGTCAGTCCCATGGCGATCCAGGTCCAGCGGTTGAATCCCTCGTGCACGTGCTCGATGCCGCGCCAGGACGCCAGGCCGATGGCCGCGAGCAGCAGGATCAGGATCACGCCGTGCACGGAAACGCCCTCCTCGCCCCTGCCGGCAGCGTAAGGCACCAATTGGTCGAGCAGCGCCTGAAATTGCGGCGCCCCTGCCAGCGGCAGGTTCACCTGATAATAGGAAGCGGTGAGCACGCCGACCTTCAATGTGCCCGCAAGCAGCAGGGCGACCCAGACCAGCAGGAACACAAGTGCGGCGCGATGCATTCCGGTCGCGCTCTGCGCCGCGAACATGACGTCTGTGGCCTGGTCATGCGCGGCGTCCTCGGAGCGGAACAGCAGCGCCATGATCAGGCCGATGCCGATACCGAATACGAGCGAAAGGAATAAGCGCGCGAAAGCCATGTCGGCGCCGATCACCCCGCCGGTGTAGACCAGCGCCAACACATTGGCCGCCGGCGCAAAGAACAGGAAGGTGATGGCCGGACCGATGCCCGCGCCTTTCTTGTATATCCCGGCGAACAGCGGAACGATGGTGCACGAGCATACTGCCAGCAGCGATCCGGCCAGGGCCGCGGCGGGATAGGAAACGAGCCTGGGCGTGCTGCGCCCGAGGAAGCGCGTGATGGTTTCCTTCGGGATCAGCGCGGTCATCGCGCCGGCGATGAAAAACGCCGGCAATAGACACAGCAGCACATGCGCGGCGAGGTAGGCGGCGAGATTGCCCAGCCCGCCCTGCAGCGTAGTGACGAAAAGCGAGCCGATGTCCATGGCGCGCGCGCAACAATCGCTATTTCTTTCCCGAAGGCAGCTTGATCGTCCTGCCGGCGACCATGAAGCTGCCGCGGCCCAGATGATGGATCGTCTGCGGACGCTTAACCGATGGGTCGATCCAGGCCTTGTGCACCTCGAGTATGAAAAAGCAGTATTTGCTCACCAGCTTCGTGTCGGCGAGCTTGCATTCGAGCGCGGCATAGCATTCGTCGATCAGCGGCGCCTCGACGCAGGCAGCGGCCACGGGCGTGAGGCCGAATCGCTTGAACTTGTCCAGCTTGCGCCCGGAGCTGTTGCCGCAGTCCACCACCTGCTGCGCCAGTTCGAAGGTCGGAATGTTGATCACGCATTCTTTGCTCGCCTTCAGCATATCGAAGCTATGGTTGCGGTTGCTGATCACGCAACCGACCAGCGGCGGCTCGAATTCCATCATCGTGTGCCAAGACATGGTCATGACGTTCGCGCGGCCCTTTTGCGCGGTCGTGAGCAGTACCACCGGCCCGGGTTCGAGCAGGCTGTAGACACGCGACAAGGGAAAGGATTTTTTTGCCATTGGGGCACCCCGCTTCAATGGTTTCCAGGGAATGCGCGCTTCGCCCTGATTGAATCCGGCCGAGGCTGCGCGGATGCGGCAGGGTTTCAGTTTGAGGCCTGCGTGAATGTGCTCCTTGATAAAACTCAAACCATCGCTTGGCTGCCGGAAAGCCGCGAACAGTTGACACCGCCGCTCATTTCGATAATACTCGAAACATGGAAATGGGATCTGCCAGCGACAGCCTCGCCGCGCTCGGACACACGACGCGGCTCGCGATCTTCCGCCTGCTGGTCCAGGCCGGACAGGAGGGCGTCAACGCCGGCCTGATCTGCGACAAACTGAAACTTGCACCGGCGACGCTCTCTTTCCATCTGGCACACCTGAGCCGGGTCGGCCTGATTCGCGGGCGGCAGGATGGCCGCTTTATTTTCTACGCCGCCGACTACGCGGCGATGGATGCGCTGCTCGCGTTTCTCACCGACAACTGCTGCCAAGGCGCGCAATGCCTGCCCACCGCCCCGCTAAAACGCCGGCGTACGGCGGCCGCACGTTAATCTCTAAGGATCGCACATGTCCGACCGCGTATTCAATGTTCTATTCCTGTGCACCGGAAATTCCGCGCGCAGCATTCTCGCCGAGGCGATCCTTAAGGACCTGGGCAAAGGACGCTTCCGCGCCTTCAGCGCCGGCAGCCACCCCGCGGGCAAGGTGAACCCGCTCGCCCTGGAACTGCTGCAAACGCAGCATCTCGATACCGGCGGCTTGCGCAGCAAGAACTGGGACGAGTTCGCCGCGGCCGGCGCGCCGCAGCTGGATTTCGTATTCACCGTATGCGACAACGCCGCGGGTGAGGTCTGCCCGGTGTGGCCGGGCAAGCCGGTGAGCGCGCATTGGGGCATAGCAGACCCGGCCGCAGCCACGGGCAGCGACGAAGAAAGGCGCAAAGCCTTCGCTGCGGCGTTCCAGTTGCTGCACCGCCGGATTTCGCTGTTTGCCAGCCTGCCGCTGGCGAAACTCGATGCGCTGGCGATCAAGCGCGAAGTCGACCAGATCGGCCGCCTGCGCGAGAAAGGCGAACAGTCATGAGCCGAGGTCCAGCGACCGGCAAGGCCACCGCGCCGATGAGCGTATTCGAGCGTTACCTCACGGTATGGGTTTTCCTGTGCATCGTCATCGGCATCGCCCTGGGCCAGCTGCTGCCCGCGCTGTTCCAGGCGATCGGCAGGATGGAACTCGCGCAGGTGAACCTGCCGGTCGGCCTGCTCATCTGGGTGATGATTATTCCGATGCTGGTGCGCATCGACTTCGGCGCCTTGCACCAGGTCAGGAACCACTGGCGCGGCATCGGCGTGACGCTGTTCGTCAACTGGGCGGTGAAGCCGTTCTCCATGGCCCTGCTCGCCTGGATCTTCCTGCGCCACGTGTTCGCGCCGTATCTGCCCGCGGCGCAAATCGACAGCTACATTGCCGGTCTGATCCTGCTCGCGGCCGCGCCCTGCACCGCCATGGTCTTCGTCTGGAGCAAGCTCTCCGACGGCGATCCCTATTTCACGCTGTCGCAGGTGGCTTTGAACGATACCATCATGATTTTCGCCTTCGCGCCCATCGTGGCGCTGCTGCTCGGCATCTCTTCGATCAGCGTGCCCTGGGACACGCTCATCACCTCGGTGGTGCTGTACATCGTGATTCCGGTGATCCTCGCCCAACTATGGCGCAAGTGGCTGCTCGGCAAAGGCGAAGCGCAATTCCAGCGGGCTCTGGCGCGCATCGGGCCCTACTCGGTATCGGCGCTGCTGCTCACGCTGGTGCTGTTGTTCGCGTTCCAGGGCGAGGCC
>JAKAIH010000282.1 GCA_021825225.1 Pseudomonadota bacterium | reverse complement strand
GCCCTCGGGCGGCATCGGCGGCCTGGATGCGCTCAAGGCGGTCTGCGTCGCCGGCGCCGATGCGGTCGAGATCGCCGTGACCAAGCCGCCGGCGGCGTGGAAGGGCATCCCCTATGTCGAACGGCTGAAGCTCGACCTCGATCATTTGACCGGTCCGGTAACGCTGTTCGAGGGCACGGCGCGCGCCGGCGTGCCGCATTTCCCCGCCAACGTGAACATCGCCGCGGCACTCGCCATGGCCGGCATCGGTTTCGACCGCACGCGATTGAAAGTCGTGGCGGACCCGGCGCTGATCTACAACACGCATTACATCAACATCCGCGGCAGGACCGGCAGCATCAGCATCAAGTTCGAGAGCGTGCCCTTCCCCGACAATCCCAAGACCGCCATGCTCGCCTGCTATAGCGCGCTTGCCGCGTTCAAACAATTCAATTCGCCGGTGCGCTACGGCACCTGAACCGTCCATGACGGAACCGACCAAAGTGATTCTGGGTACGGCCACCCCGGGCGGCGGCTTTCCGGTCTACGGCGCCGCCGTGGTGGAAGTCGTGAATGCAGCCGACGCCTCGCTCCTGTTGCAGCCGCGGAACACCAAAGGCAGCACCGAGAACGTGCCCCTGCTCGAAGCGGGCCAACTCGACATCGGCCTGGTGCAGGGCGAAGTGGTGCATGAGGCCTTCGCCGGCATAGGCCGGCCGCCGGCCCAGCTGAAGATCATCGCCGCGATGTACTCCACGCCGGGCATGTTCGTAGTTCGCGCCGACAGCCCCTGCCGCAGCATCGCCGACCTCAAAGGCAAAGCGGTCGCATTCGGCGCCAAGGGTTCCGGGCTGGTGATCCTGGCGCGTTATGTGCTCGACGGCATAGGCCTGGACCAGGAGCGCGATTTTCAGGCGATCTACCTCGAGCGCGCCGGCGACGGCCCGGCGATGGTGGCCGACGGCCGTGCGGCGGCCTTGTGGGGTGCCGGGCTGGGTTGGCCTGGTTTTGGCGCAGTGGCCAAGGCGCCGGGCGGCGCACGCTTCATTGCACCCAACGCCGCCGAGACGCAGCGCATTCTCGCCAAGCACAGCTTCCTGCGCGCCATGGGCGTGCCCGCCGGCAGCTATCCCGGACAGGACGCAGCCATCGCCTCAGTCGGCTCCTGGAGCTTCATCCTCGCAGGTCCCGCGCTGCCCGACGACATCGCCTATCGCCTCGCGCGCGCGCTGCATCGGCGCGAAGCTGCGCTCGGCGCCTTACTGCCGCAGGCGCGCGAAACCACGGCCGCCAACACCGTCGCGGCCGCACCGGGAAAGGATCTGATCCACCCCGGCGTGCTGCGCTATCTGCGCGAAATCGGCCTCACCCCTTGATGGCGCAGTTGTCGGCACAGAGCCGAAGCCTGCGTCCGCATCTATCGGAGCATCCAAATGAATAACGCCGATCTGATCGTCAACATCCTCAAAGCGGCCGGTATCCGCCATGGTTTCGGCGTGCCCAGCGGCAATGTGCTGCCGCTGATGGACGCGATGCGCGCGGGCGGCATGCGTTTCGTGCTCACCGCGCACGAAGGCTCCGCGGCGTTTGCGGCCGACGTGACCGGCCGGATGACGGGCGTGCCCGGTCTGTGCATCGCCACGCTGGGCCCGGGCGCGACCAATCTCACGACCGGGGTCGGCAGCGCATGGCTGGACCGTTCGCCCCTGATTGCGATCACCTGCACCCTGAATGAGGCGCAACTGGGCCGCCGCCTGCAGATGTGGATCGACCATCACGCGCTGTTCAAGCCGATTACCAAGGCCACGTTCAGCTTGCGCCGGGGCCAGATCGCCGCGACCCTGGCCGAGGCGCTGCAACTCGCGCTGTCCGAACCGCAGGGGCCTGTGCACCTGGATCTGCCCGAGGACGTGGCGCTGGCGCCAGCCACCGAAACGCTGGCGCCGGCGACCGAGGCGATGCATGCCATCCCCTTAGCGCGCGCAAGCGAGGCTTCCATCACGCGCGCCGGCGAGTTGCTGCGCGGCGCAAGGCGGCCGGTGGCCGTGATCGGCGCGAGCGCGATGCGCATGCGCGAGCCGCAGGCGCTGCGCGCCTTCGTCGAGCGGCACAACATCCCGTTCGCGACGACGCTGATGGCCAAGGGCCTGATCGACGAGGACCACCCCCTGTCGCTGGGCTGCATCGAGCGCGCCATGCGCAAGCTGCAGCGCGCGCTGATCCACAGCGCCGACCTCGTGCTGGGTCTGGGCTACGACACCATAGAAGTGGAGTACGAGGCCTGGGTCGGCCATGTACCGGTGCTGCACGTCGATATCGGGCGTGCCGATGTCGATGCCAGCGTGCACCTCGCGCACGACGAAGTGGTGGGCGAGCTCGATGACGCGCTGGCGCGCCTGGGCGCGCTGCCGGCGGCGGCAAACGACTGGCCGGCGCATGCAGCACGCAAGCACCGCGACGGGTTCCAGGCTGCGCTGCGCCCGAAGGCGGCCGGCTTCGTTCCGCATCAGGCGATAGACATCGTGCGCCAGGTGCTGCCGCGCGAGGGCGTACTCGCTTTCGACGTGGGCGCGCACACCCACCAGATCGGCAGCCAGTGGAGCGCGCACGCCCCGCGCAGCTTCCTCATCACCAACGGCTGGTCGTCGATGGGATTCGCCATACCGGCGGCGTTGGCCGCCAAGCTCGCGCGCCCGGACCTGCCGGTGGTGTGTGTGCTCGGCGACGGCTGCTTCCAGATGACTTGCGGCGAAGTGGCTGTGGCCAGGCGCGAGCGCCTCGCGATTCCCATCGTCGTGCTCGACGACCGCTGGCTGTCGCTGATCAAGGTCAAGCAGGAACGGCGCGGCCTGTCCTATTACGGCACCGAGGTTTCACCGGGCGACTACCTGCCTCCGCCCGCGCATTACTTCGGCGTGCCCGCGCTCGGGGTGGACAGTGCGGCCGGTCTGGAGCGCGAATTGCGCAAGGCACTCGCCGCAGACGGCCCGACCGTGATCGAAGCCCGCATCGATGCCGCGCATTACGCGCAGACGGTGTTCGACTAGCGAACCCGCTTACGCCTGAAATCGCACCCGCCGGTTCAGGCCGCTTGCATGTCGGGTACTTTTGCCTCGCCGTGGACGGTCCAGACGGTATGGACCACGGTCCCATGCTCATCGCGCAGCGGAAACACGCAGGCTGATAGCAGCATCACCCTGCCGTCCTTGCAGCGCTCCATGTATTTCCCCTGCCAGGTCTCTTCCTGGCTGATCGATCCCAGTATCTCCGTGAACAGGCGTTCCGACGAAAGACCGACTCGGCTGGCGTCGACGGCGCGCCCGACCACGTCGCCGGGGGCATAGCCGGTCAGTTGCGTGTATGCCTGGTTGACGAACTCTATTCGGCCTGCGCCATCGCAAATCAGGATGGCGTCGGCCAGGCGGTCGTAGGCCCTCGCGGCAAGGCGCAGGTCGACTTCCGCGCGCGCCCGCGCGCTCAGGCTGCGCGACACCAGAACGATCATCTGCAATTCACCGGCATCGTCGCGCACCGGATTGCCGTCGCACTCGATCAACAGCAACTCTCCCTTGCTGGGAATCACGTGCAGTTTGACGCGCTCGCTCTGCCCTGAGCCCAGCAGCACCGAGAGGAACGTCCGGGCCCGCTCGCGGTCGTGGGGATGGACCAGATCGATCCAGTCGCGCCCCTCCGCGTAGGCGCCGGGCACGAAGTAAGCCGCATGCGACGGGCTGGCATAACGGAATCTGCCTCTGGGGTCGAGCACCACCACCAGGTCCCCGGCGTGCTCGGCGATGAAGCGAAATTGCGCTTCACTGCTGCGCAGCACGCTGCGCGTGCGCACCAGGCGGGAATTCTGCTCATGCAGGAACAGGCCCAGGGAGACGCCGTAGGCGACGATACCCAGGTAACAAAGTGCAGTCACCAGCGTCCCGGTGGCCAGCTGGAATCGATAGCCGTCCAAAGCACCCCAGATCGCCGCGCCCGCCACATACCAGAGCAAGCCGGACAGGAAACGCTTGCCGCCGCCGCAGACGGCATTGTCCAGGCTGATCGCGAGCAGCGCGCCGCAACTGGGCCAGAGTGCGAAATCCAATTGCGCCATCCACATGCCCATCATCAGCGCATCGGCGGCCAGGTTCCTGAACTCGGCGCGTTTGGAGTCGACCGCGATGCGCGCGTGCAAATAGGCCAGATGCGGGTAAGCGAGCAGCGTCAGCACGGCGAGGATGGCCGTGCGAACGTCCGGGCCACGTTCGGCCATGAGCGCACAGACAATCAGAAACGAATATGCAAACGATGCGGTCCGCGAAACATAATTGATCCGCGCGAGACGATGCGCAGGCGGCAACGGCAGATGCGCCGAAGGAAATTTTAATTGCACCCGACCCTCCCTAGACTTGAGTCAATCAAGCTTTTGAACTGTTTTAACCGCGTGCGATGCATCAGGGTGCTTTCAGACACCGCCCTCCAGTCATATGTCGGAATTACGACAACCGTGACCGAGAGCCGGCGTTCATTGCGTCCCTGCACCCCCAAAGTCGTGCCCTGAAGAGCAAGACGCTTC
>JAKAIH010000281.1 GCA_021825225.1 Pseudomonadota bacterium | reverse complement strand
TTTTGTACCCGGCGAGCCCCCCTCTTAACGCCACGTTTGGCATAATAGGGAACAATGAAAACACCGATGGCTGTTCTTTTCCTTGTGCTCGCCGCCGCTTTCAGCGGCGCCGTCCATGCCACGCCGCTCGAAGACGTTCACGGGGTGCCGGTGTCCAGGCTAGAGTTTGGCAGCTTGAAGCTGGAGGTTGCCCTCGGCGGAATAAAAGACTGGCCCTTCCCGATTGAAGGCGCCGGCGTTTCGTTCAAAGTCAATCCGGACCAAATCGAAATAGTGATTGCCGAAAAAATACCCGGTGCCGAGCCATTTCGCGCGGCCTGTGCCCGAACCCTTGCGCGCGTCCGCGAGTTCTTATACGTCGGCGCCGATGGAGTTGCGCCTATGGGCCGGTCCAACCTGGGCTTCTACTTCCGCGGCCCCTGGCGTGGTGCGATACGAGAAGCCGCTTTACGCGCCTTGGACGCGACGACACTGGTACGGGTCGATGTCCTCAAGCGCGGCAGTTGCCACGCTGGGCTCGTCAAGGCGCCCGTCATGTTTGACGAGACCTCCCCGAAATAGTCCGCAAGCCGCGCAATAGTTCGCGGCCGCCGCGCCGT
This sequence comes from Pseudomonadota bacterium, assembly GCA_021825225.1. Classification (GTDB taxonomy): domain Bacteria; phylum Pseudomonadota; class Gammaproteobacteria; order Burkholderiales; family SG8-39; genus 2-12-FULL-64-23. Next base: position 3,978 of record JAKAIH010000281.1, on the reverse strand, counting down.
CGCCGTCGTTCCGGGCTGCGCCCTGCGCGCCGCCGACCGCGCAAACAGAATCAGCCGATTGCGCGATCACCAATTTGCACGACTTGAGGCACGCAAGCTGGAAATTCCGCAATCGGGATCGCTTTGACGAGCATAGGCTGATTCGCCGGGTGGCGGATAGGGCTTGCCAGAAGTCTGGAAGAATTCTGACAATTATCAATCTGCAAAAATTTGCATCGCCGCAAAATGGAAGCTCGCTCAAGTTTCCCATCCGACTCAAGAGGTTCCATGAAATTCATACGCTTAGTACTGGGCGCCCTCGCGGCGCTGTGGCTCGCCTCCGTCCATGCGCAGGGAGAAGACGTTGCCACGATCGTGGGTACCGCCTGCGCCAAGTGCCACGGAATGGACGGGAATTCCACTTCGCCGAAAATTCCGAAACTGGCCGGGCAACACAAGGGGTACCTGCTCGGCCAGCTGAAGGCCTACCGTGATCAGTCACGCAAGGGTGCCGATGCGCATGCCTACATATCGGGCAACAGCCAGAAATTCGACGACACGATGCTCGCGAAGCTGGTCGATCATTTCGCTGCCCAGAAACAGACGCGCAATGCCCCGGGAGACGCACAATTGGAGGCAAAGGGAAAAGCCATTTTTGAGAACGGCATCGCCAGCAAGAAAGTCCCCCCTTGCGTCTTATGCCACGCCCGGGGTGCAGCAGGCATGGGAATCGTTCCCCGCCTGGCCGGGCAGCATCGTGAATATCTGGTGAAGCAGATCAAGGTGTTTCACAGCGATGATCGCCCCGTATATGCGCGGATTATGAAATCCGTCGTAAAGAAACTCAGCGACGACGAAGCCGAGCAGGTGGCCACATACCTGCAAGGTTTATAGCTAGTCGAAGCTGACGATCTCGACCCAGTTCGCGCCCTTGCCGCCGGGATATTGCCGCAGCAGCGAAAGCGCGCCGCTGGCCGCATCGATCGCATACAGCGAAATCGTCTCCGACTTCTCGCCGCAGGCGACCAGGTAGCGGCCATCCGGAGCGATGGCGAAGCCGCGCGGCTGTGCCTCGGTGGGCGTGCTCGCGAGGTAAGTCAGTTCGCCGGTCGCGCCGTTCACGCTGAATACGGCCAGCATGCTGCCGGTGCGCTCCGAGATATAGAGGAACTTGCCGTCGGGCCGCAGGTGGATGTCGGCGGCCCAGATGTCGCGCTCGCGCTGGCGCGGCGGGGTGCTGTCGTTCGGCTTAGGCGCAAGTCGCGGCGCACCGGGCACCAGCTTTGCCTCGGGCGGCACCCCGGATGCCGAGCCGATTTCGCTCAACAGACCGGTGTTGCCGTCGAGCGCAAACGTCGTCACCGTGCCCAGCAGCTCGCTCAGCGCGTACAGGAAACGATTGTCGGCCGACGTGACGAAATGCCGCGGCCCGGTGCCCGGCTGCATTTGCGCGACTGCGGGCGTGTTCGAGGACAGCCTGCCGGAATTCGCGTCGAAGGCGAACTGGAAAATCTGATCGCTGCCGAGCGTAGGCACATAGACAAAGCGATTGCTCTCGTCGCTGCGGACCGAGTGCGCGTTGCGGCCCACCGGAACCAGTTGCAGCGGCTGCGCGGCGACGCGCCCGTCCGCGCCGACCGCGTTGACGCTGACGAGGTTCGACTGGTAGGAGGCGCCGAGCAGATAGCGCCCGGTCTTGTCCAGCGATATATACGGAAAGCTCGCCGGCAGCGGCGAGACTGCCAGCGGCGCCAATGCGCCGGTGCCGGGATCGATCGCATAGGCGTGCACCGCATACGGCTGCGAGCGCACCGCGGCGTAGAGAAAACGCCGGTCCGGACTCACTGCCAGCGGGCCGACGACGTCCCCGGCCTTGGAGCGCGCGCCGGCCTGCAGCGCGCCATCGGCTTGCATGCGATAGCAGCCGATCTCGCCGTCGGCGGCGTTGGAAACATAAACGTAGGTCCGTGACAGTGCGGGCATGTCGATTCCCATGGTTGAAGTTGCAGAATGTCCTTCGGCTTCGTGCGTGCACCGTCGTGAAAGCGGCAGATCCGGCACCGATCCGCCGCCCGCGCGATCCACGGAGCAGCGCGAAGTATAGACCGGGACCGGCTATCGTGAAGCCGGTGCGGTTCGGCGCGCTCGCGGCTGCAGCAGCGCCCTGCAGACGAATCCATCGAGGGTATACCCCTACGCTTTTTCGGCGAAATATCCCCGTTTGTGTAACGAGATGTAAATATCGGCCGGTAAGCCCCGCTGCTCCGCCGTTTCGCTTCAAGGCGCGCCGGTATTCTGGCTATCGGCAGCAACCGAACGGCGATGCATGGAACGTGCTCGCATTCGTATCGCCGTTTCCTTTCAAACCGGATTCAAATGGAGGGTTTATGACTATCCAAGCGATGAGCAATATCTCTTCCCAGGCATCTGTTTCACAAACGCCCCCGGCGTCGGGCCTGCGCCAGGATCTGAGGGGCCTGGAGAGCGCCTTGCTGAACGGCGATTTGAGCGGCGCGCAGTCTGCCTTCGCGACGCTGCAGCAGGCGATTGGCGGCATACAGAATTCCGCCAATTCGACTTCGATCGCGTCGCAACTGGGGCAATCCGGCTCCCCGCTCGGGCAGGACCTGCAGGCCGTTTCGAGCGCATTGGGCGCCAATGACATCGGCGCTGCGCAGAAAGCGTTCGCGAAACTGCAACAGGACATGCAAAGCACTGTGCAGGCCAATCGCGCAGCGCACGCGCATCATGGCCATCATGCCCATCACGCGAAGGCCAATGACGGCGACGCCGACGGTGCCAGCGCGAGTTCGACCTCCCCTGTCGCCGCAATGAACACGCTGCTGCAATCGATGTCGAGCCTGCAGTCCAGCGGTTCCTCCGCCAACGATCTTTTGACTGCGCTGCAGTCCCTGGCCAGTTCGAACCCCAAAGTCGCCAGCGACCTGAGCGCGCTCATGGCCGACATGAGCAGCACCGGCGCGGTCGTCAACACCAAAGCCTAGTTTTGCCCCGCCGACGGCTTGATCCGACGATGCAGACCCCGTCGTGATCGCTCAGGATCGCAGGGTAGCCGAAGCGCTGTTCTTCGAGGGCAATCGCCGCATGCAATCGGGCGACGACGTCCTCGCCGAAGCGTGCCTGCGCCAGGCGCTGCGGATCGCGCCGGAGTTCGCGGAAGGGCATGCGAACCTGGGCTATCTGCACGAGCGACGGGGTAGTTTCGCGTCCGCGGAATTCCATTACCGGCGTTCCATCGCGCTCAATCCGGCGATTTCGGATACCCACCTCAACCTCGGTGCGCTGCTGGCGCGCGCCAAGCGATTCGCCGAGGCCGAGGCGGCGTATGTTCAGGCGATTGCGCTGCGTCCGGCATCCCCCGCCGCATGGTCGAATCTCGGCGCGCTCTATGCCTGCATGCAGCGCGAAGAGGAGGCCGAGCAATGCTATCGCGCGGCCATGATCCTGGACCAGGGCTATGCGGCTGCGCGCTTCAACCTGAGCTATCTGCTGTTGCGCCAGGGCAGGTTCGAGGAAGGCTGGCGCTGCCTGGAGGCGCGCAACTGGTACGCGGCACTGGCCGCGCGGATCGCCTGCCCCCGCTGGCAAGGGGAGGCGCTTGCCGGAAAATCGATCCTGATCGGCTGCGAAGCCGGCCACGGCGACATGATCCAGTTCTGCCGTTACACGGCGCTGCTGAAGGCGCAGGGCGCGGCGCGCATCAGCCTGATGTGCCATCCGGCATTGAAGGCTTTGTTCGCGCAGTTGGAAGGCGTCGACGAGCTCATCGCCGTCGACCAGCCGATTCCGTCCTCGGGCTGGGACCTGTGGACCCCGCTGCTCAGCATCCCCTGCCATTGCAGGACGCGCGCCGATTCCATTCCGGCGGAACTTCCCTATCTGCGGGCTCCGCCGAGCCGCGGGGCGAAGTGGAAGCCGCTGATTCCCGCCGACCGGCTCCGCGTCGGCCTGGCGTGGAAGGGAAATCCGCTGTTCGAA
>JAKAIH010000280.1 GCA_021825225.1 Pseudomonadota bacterium | reverse complement strand
GACCTGATCGTGCAGGTAGTCGATGCCACGCGGCTGGAGAGCCACTTGGAGCTCACGCTGGAACTGTCCCAGCTCGGCCGGCCGATGGTCATGGCGCTGAACATGATGGACGAAGCCTGGGACAAGGGCCTGCACATCAACGTCAAGGCCCTGTCGAAACTGCTGGGGATGCCGGTGGTTCCGACCGTCGCGCTGATGGGGCAGGGCATTTCGGAACTGTTCCGCACCGCGGTGGCCGCGGTGCGCGCCGCCGCCTGTCCGCTGCCGCAGCCGGCGAGCAGGCATATCTGCGACAGCCTGCAGCCTTTGAGCCAGGCGCTCAATCGCCCGGAAATACATGCGGCATTCCGCGTACCGCACGCGCTGCTGCTGATGCAGGTCGCGGCAGGCGACCCTTTTTTTCACGAGGAACTGGGCCAGCACTTCCCGCAACTGCTGCCGCAGCTGCAGCAGCTGCGCAGTGCAGCCGCGGCGAAGCTTCCACGTCCCCTGGAAGAAGAAATGCATGCCGACCGCCATCATCGCGCCGCCACCCTGTTCGAAGCCAGCGCGCGCATGGGCGCGCCGCACGAGGGCCGCGGCTGGCGCTACTGGCTGGATGAGCTGTTCCTGCATCCGCAGTGGGGCCTGATCGGCAGCCTGGCAGTGTTTGCCGCCGTGCTGTTCATCGTGTTCGAGGTCAGCGCCTGGCTCGATGCCATGACCTCGGCGCGCCTGGTCAACGCGCTCGCCGGCTGGCAGCCGGATTCCACCGCCGGGGTCGTCGGCCGCGCGGTGGCCGACGGCCTCGCCGGCCTCGTGGGCATCGTCGTGCCCTATATGCTGCCGCTGGTGCTGCTGCTGGTGGCGCTGGAAGAAGCCGGCGTGATGCAGCGCATCGCCTTCGTCGTCGATCGCGGCTTTCACCACATCGGCCTGCACGGCGGCGTCGCCGTGCCCTTCCTCACCGGCCTGGGTTGCAATGTTCCGGCGATTTCGGCCGCGGCGAAGGTCACCAGCGGCCGCGAGCGCGTGATCGCCTCGGTATTGATCACTTTCGTCCCCTGCTCGGCGCGCTCGGCCATCATCCTTGCCTTGGCCGGCAAGTACCTCGGGGGCACCGGGGTATTCGCCATCTTCGCGCTGACCATCATCCTGGTCGCGCTGATGGGACGCCTGCTCGCGCGCGACCGGCGCGAATTCGGCCCGGGGCAGGTGCAGGAAATCCCGCCCTATGCGCTGCCGCACTGGCGCTCGATGCTTGCCGAAACCTGGGCGCGCACCGAAGACATACTCACCATCGTCACCCCGCTCCTGGTCGGCGGCAGCGTGCTGCTGGCTCTGCTCCACCACGTGGGCGCCGATAACGCAATCAATACCCTGTTCACGCCGGTGAGCGCATGGTGGCTGGGGCTGCCGGCGGTGCTGGGCGTGCCCATCCTGTTCGGCATCCTGAGGAAGGAATTGTCGCTGCTGATGATCTACCAGGCCTTGGGGACATTCGAAATCGGCAGCCGTCTCGACTGGGTACAGATCACGACCTTCCTGCTGTTCCTGACGTTCTACATACCCTGCATTTCCACCTTCGCCGTGATGCTGAAGACCATCGGACGCAAAGAAGCACTGGTCTCGGTGTCGCTGTCGGTGGGTGTGGCGCTGCTGGTAAGCGGGACAGTGCGTTTGCTGCTCGAAGGCCTGCGCCTCATTTTCGTGTGATCCTTGGACCGGCCGCTGCCGTCCGGAGTTTTCCAACTTCCGACCATTGCATAATCCATGACTGAAAAATCCTACCGCCGCGAAGACGAACGCCTGCTCACCGGCAAGGGCTGCTATACCGCCGACTGGAATCTGCCGCGCCAGCTCTACGGCTATTTTCTGCGCGCCGATCGCGCGCACGCGAAAATTCTCGGCATCGACGCGCAGGCTGCGCGCGCCCGCCCCGGCGTGCGGCTCGTGCTTACCGCCGAGGATCTGGATGCGGCCGGCTACAAATCGCTGCCCGGCGGCGTCGCCTACGACGGCATCGGCGGGCAAAAAATGAAAAAACCGTTCTGGCCCGCGCTCGCACGCGGCCGTGTGCATTACGTCGGCCAGCCGCTCGCGCTGGTCGTGGCCGAGAGCGTGCTCGCCGCGCAGGATGCGGCCGAGGAGATCGCACTGGACTACGAGGACCTGCCGGCGGCAGTGGGTTTCGACGATGCGACCCGAACCGGCGCGGCGCAGATACACCCCGAGGCGCCGGGCAATCTCGCGTTCGAATACGAGTCGGGCGATGCCGCGGCGGCAGAGGCCGCGTTCGCGCGCGCGGCGTTCACGAGCCGCATGACCATGAACAGCCAGCGCCTCATCGGCAGTCCGATCGAGCCGCGCGCCTTCATCGCCGAGCACGGCGCCGCGAGCGGCGTATTCACCGTGTATGCGCCGAGCCAGGGGATCAACGGCATGCGCAGCCAGCTGGCGCAGGTCACCGGAGTGCCGGCGGAGAACATCCGCGTGGTCACGCGCGACGTCGGCGGCAGCTTCGGCATACGCGGCGGCGCCTATGCCGAGTCGATCGCGCTGATGCTCGCCGCACAAAAGCTGGCCCGCCCGGTGAAATGGGTGGCGACACGCTCGGAGCTGTTCCTGTCGGAAAATCACGGCCGCGCGCTGTCGCTGACGGGTGAGATCGCGCTCGACGCCGAGGGGCGTTTCCTCGCCATCCGCTTCGACGACCGCGCCGACCTCGGCGCCTATGCCACCCTGTTCGGCGCCCTGATCGCCACGCGTAATCTCACCATCACCATGGGCGGGGTGTACCGCGTACCGGCGCTGTACGCGCGCACGCGCCTTGCCTATTCCAACGCGACCCCGGTGTCGTCCTACCGCGGCGCGGGGCGTCCGGACATCGCCAGCGCCATCGAACGGCTGGTCGATCACGCCGCGGCCGAGCACGGTTTCGATCCGGCCGAGCTGCGGCGCAGGAACTTCGTCCCAGCCGATGCCATGCCCTACAAGACGGCGAATGGTACGACTTACGACTGCGGCGAATTCGAGGCGGTCATGGACAAGGCGCTGGCGCTCGCAGACTGGGCGGGATTCGCGGCGCGGCGCGACCAATCGGCGCGCGCAGGACGCTTGCGCGGCATCGGCATGGCGAGCTTCCTTGAATCGAGCGGCGCCGGCGGCGCAGCCAGGGACGAAGTGTTCGCGCGCTTCGACGCCGGCGGCGACCTGCACCTGTACGCGGTGTCGCAGTCGGGCGGCCAGGGCCACGAGACCACCTTCGTCAATATTGTCACCACAGGACTTGGAATCTCCGGCGAGCGCGTGCATTTCCACGAAAGCGATCCGGACCTCAGGATCGTGGGGAACGGCACCGGCGGCTCGCGCTCGCTCTACGGCGCGGGCAGCGCGTTCAAGCTGCTCGGCCCGAAGATCGTCGAAACGGCCAGGCCGCTGGCAGCGGCAGCGCTCGGCGTCGAGGCGCCGACGGTGCAATACGCAGGCGGCGCCTTCCACGCCGCTGGCCGCAGCATCGGGCTGTTCGAATTGGCGCAAAGGCTAGTCGCGCCCCCGGCCGCGGGCCATCCCATGGATTGCACCGCGGACTGCCTCTACGGCGTGACCTATCCCAACGGCTGCCACGTCGCCGAGGTCGAGATCGATCCCGACACCGGCGTGATCGAGGTGCTCGCCTACACCACGGTGGACGACGTCGGCAACCCGGTCGATCGCGCCAGCGTCGAAGGCCAGGTGCATGGCGGCGTGATGCAGGGCGTGGGGCAGGTGCTGGGCGAGCAGGCGATTCACGATCACGAAACCGGACAGCTGCTCACCGGCAGCTTCATGGATTACCCGATGCCGCGCGCCGACTGGATGCGCGAAATGCGCTGCGGCGAACACCCGGTGCCGACGCGGAGCAACGCACTCGGCGCCAAGGGCGTGGGCGAGTCCGGCACCTCGGGCGCCCTGCCTGCGACCATGAATGCGATCCTGTGCGCCTTGCGGCCTGCGGGCGTGCGCGAGCTGGACATGCCGGCGACGCCGGACCGGGTGTGGCGCGCGCTGCACCGGGCCGGCAAGTAAGCGCCTCCCCCGGTCGCGGCAAGGTGCGCGATTCGACTGCTCGCCGATCCGCGGTTGCGTTTATACTCCGGACAAGAGTGCCGAAGAGCTCCCATCCGCCCCCCATTCGCAAGCCCTCATGACATCCCCCGACCCGAACCCGACATTTTCGCTCGTCGGGCAGATGCTGCGCACGCCGGAGGAGATCACGCGAGTGCTCAACTCGCTGGTGATGCGGGGCGAACCCCTCATTTCAGACCTGGGCGGGGGCAAGCTGCTGTTCCGCTCGCGGCTGCGCTTCGTCGATCCGGCGCGCGCCTACATCATCATCGAGCTCAGCCCGGACGAGGCGGCCAACAAGGCCTTGCTGGCCCGTCCGCGCGCGACCTTCCACGCCGAGCCCGGCGGCTGGCGCGTCGAATTCGCCGCGGCCGATCCCAAGCCGACCAGCGCACACGAAGGCGCTGCCGGAATCAAGTTGCGCTTTCCTGAAATCGTCGCCGGCCACAGGCGGCGGGAAAACGAGCGCTCCGAGGTTCCGCCGCAGCAGGCGCTGCGCTGTGTCGTCGA
>JAKAIH010000279.1 GCA_021825225.1 Pseudomonadota bacterium | reverse complement strand
CCTACTGAGCGGCGCCTTCAAACAATAAACAGGATTATCCCGGGAGGAAAGATGGCCATCGATTACAGCGAAAAGATACCCAACAACGTCAACCTGGCAGGCGACCGAACGCTGCAGCGCGCGCTCGAGCACTGGCAGCCACGGTTTCTGGACTGGTGGCGCGACATGGGGCCGAACGACTTCGCCTCCTCCGACGTCTATTTGCGCACCGCGGTCGGCGTGGACGCGCAGGGCTGGGCCAGCTATGGCGCGGTCAAAATGCCCGACTACCGCTGGGGCATATTCCTCGCCGACGCGATCCCGGACCGGCGCATCGGTTTCGGCGACAGCTACGGCGAACCGGCATGGCAGCAGGTGCCGGGCGAATTCCGCTCCCAGTTCCGCCGTCTGATCGTAACTCAGGGCGACACCGAACCCGCATCGGTCGAGCAGCAGCACCTGCTCGGCCACACCTGCCCTTCGCTGTACGATCTGCGCAACCTGTTCCAGGTGAACGTCGAGGAAGGCCGCCACCTGTGGGCCATGGTGTATCTGCTGCATGCGCATTTCGGCCGCGACGGGCGCGAGGAGGCGGAAGAGCTGCTCGCGCGCCATTCGGGCGATGCCGACAAGCCGCGCATCCTCGGCACCTTCAACGAGCCGATCTCCGACTGGCTGTCGTTCTTCTGCTTCACCTACTTCACCGACCGCGACGGCAAGTTCCAGCTGAAAAGCCTGGCCGAATCGAGCTTCGACCCGCTCGCGCGCACCTGCCGCTTCATGCTCACCGAGGAAGCGCACCACATGTTCGTCGGCGAGACCGGCATCAGCCGCGTGATCCGGCGCACCCTGGAGGTGATGAAGCAGCTCGGGACCGACGATGTGCAGGCGCTGCGGCGCGAAGGCGTGGTCGATCTGCCGCTGCTGCAGCGCTATCTCAACTTCTGGTTCAGTTCCTCGCTCGATCTGTTCGGCTCCGAGGTATCGTCGAATGCCGCAAGCTCGTTTGCCAACGGCATCAAGGGCCGGCCGGACGAAACCACCCAGTACCAGGACCATGTCTGCACCGATGCCAGCTATGAATTGGAAACACCCGACGGCAGCGGCGGCGTGAAGAAAGAAACGGTAGGCATGCGCAACGCGATGAACGAGGTGCTGCGCGAAGCCTATGTGCGCGACTGCGAAATCGGCCTGAAGCGCTGGAACATGCTGATCCAGAAAGCCGGGCACGAGTTCCGCCTCAAGCTGCCCTCGACGCGTTTTCGCCGCAGCATCGGCGCCTGGGCCAACGTAGCCACCGATCCCGAGGGCCGTATCATCGCGCGCGAGACGTACGAACGCGGCCTGTCCGACTGGCTGCCTTCGCCTGCCGACCGGACTTACGTGACCAGCCTGATGCAGCGCGTGACCACGCCGGGCAAGATGGCCGGCTGGGTCGCCCCGCCCGACCGCGGCATCAACAACCTCGGTCTGGATTACGAGTACGTGCGACTGTCCTGAAGCCCTGCGCGGCCCGCACTCACGCTTTCGCGGCGAAGCTCGGCAGCGTGAGATGCCAATGGATGGCGGCGATACGCGTGAGAAAAATCGCCGCCATCGCGAGCAGGCTCGCAAGCGATGCGGCGATGCCCGCATGCAGCAATGCGATGAACACGATGGCGCCCGCCCAGGACGCAGTCGCATACAGTTCGCCGGTGAACACCAGCGGCACCTCGTTGCACAGGATGTCGCGCAGCACGCCGCCGAATACGCCCGTGACTACGCCGAGAAAGCTGGCGACGAACCAGGGCACCTCGTGGCCGAGGGCGACCTGGGTGCCAATGATCGTGAACAGCGCCAGGCCGAGCGCATCGGGCACCAGGAACAGATTTACCGGCAGGCGCGCCAGGCGCACCAGCACGAAGGTCGCCACGCCGGCGCCGATCGCGGCAACCAGATAGGTCTGGTCCGCCACCCAGAACACCGGCCGTTCGAGCAACAGATCGCGCATGGTGCCCCCGCCCAGGGCCGAAGTCAGCGCCACCAGCACCACGCCGAACAGGTCTATGGGCTTGCGCCCCGCTTCCAGCACGCCGGTAATCGCGCTTACCGCCACCGCGCTCATGCCGATTATGTAGACCAGCTCGCCCATGGCTAAACTCCGTCGGTTCGATGAATGAGGAATGGTATTCTAAGAGCACTATGAGCGATCAACTTCTAATCGAGAAAACCGGACCGGTCAGCACGCTCACGCTCAACCGCCCGGACAAGGCCAATGCGCTCGACGCCGGGCTGGTGGACGCGCTGGCTGCTGCAGTCGAGACCGCGCAGCACGACGGCACGCGCCTGCTGGTATTGAAGGGCAATGGCCGCAATTTCTGCGCCGGCTTCGATTTCGGCGGCTGCGAGGGCGCCAGCGAAGGCGATCTGCTGCTGCGCTTCGCGCGCATCGAGCTGCTGCTGCAGGCGGTATACCACGCGCCCTTCGCCACGCTCGCGCTGGCCCAGGGCAGGAATTTCGGTGCCGGTGTGGACCTCGTGCTCGCCTGCGGCAGTCGCATCGCCGCGCCCGATGCGCAGTTTCGCATGCCCGGCCTTAGATTCGGACTACAGCTGGGCACACGCCGCCTGGCCGCGCGCCTAGGCGGCGACGCGGCGCGTGCGCTGCTTGCCACGAGCAGGACTTTCGGCGCTGACGAAGCCTTGAGCCTGGGTTTTCTGCACGAACTCGCGGCACCGCCGGCCTGGCCCGCGCTGGTCGAGCGCGCCGCGGCCGCGGCGCAGCAGCTGTCGCCCGCCGCCGCCGCGCGGCTATATGCCGCCACCGTAAGCGACACTCGCGCAGCAGACCTGGCCGATCTGGTACGCTCCGCGATCGAACCCGGCCTGAAGGAACGCATCGATGAATACCGCAAGGGCTGAACTCGGCGCGGTCAGGCTGGAGGAATTGCGCTTCGACAACCGCTACGGCCGGCTGCCGCCGGCGTTCTACACCCGGCTCGCGCCCACGCCCCTGCCGAACCCCTATCTGGTCGCATTCAACCCGGCTGCCGCCGAGCTGATCGGCCTCGCACCGGAAGAAGCCGCGCGCGCCGATTTCGCCGAAATCTTCTGCGGCAACCGTCTGCTGCCGGGCTCCGATCCGCTCGCCGCCATCTACGCAGGCCACCAGTTCGGCGTGTTCGTGCCCCAGCTCGGCGACGGCCGCGCCATCCTGCTGGGCGAAGCCGCAGGCGCGCAAGGCCGCTGGGACCTGCAGTTGAAGGGCGCCGGCCAGACGCCCTACTCGCGCATGGGCGATGGCCGCGCGGTGCTGCGCTCCTCGATCCGCGAGTATCTGGCCTCGGAGGCCATGCATGCCCTGGGCATACCCACCACACGCGCGCTCGCCATCGTCGGCAGCGATGCGCCGGTGATCCGCGAGAACGTCGAATCCGCGGCCGTGCTCACGCGCATGGCGCCGAGCCATGTGCGCTTCGGCACCTTCGAGCTGTTTTCCTCGCGCCGCCAGCACGAGCATGTCGGAACGCTGGCCGATCACGTCATCGAGCAGCATTACCCGCAGCTGCGCGAGGCGCGCGAGCCTTATCTGGAACTGCTGCGCATGGTCATCGCGCGCACCGCGAAGCTGATCGCGCAGTGGCAGGCGGTGGGTTTCTGCCACGGCGTGATGAACACGGACAACATGTCCATCCTCGGCCTCACCATCGACTACGGCCCCTACGGCTTCATCGAGGCCTTCGACCGGGGCCACATCTGCAACCACTCGGACGATAGCGGCCGCTACGCCTACAACATGCAGCCGCGCGTCGCCCACTGGAATCTGTACTGCCTGGCCGAGGCACTGCTGCCCCTGATCGAGGTAGAGGCGGCGCAGTCGGCGCTGGAGGCCTACGAGGCACAGTACGAGCAGCACTACCTTGCGCTAATGCGCGCCAAGCTCGGGTTCGCCACGGAACAGCCCGACGACGCCGCTCTGCTGCAGGACACGCTCAAGCTGCTGCACGACGCGCACGCCGACTACACCATCTTCTTCCGCTGCCTGGGTGATTTCGATTCGGCCCCTGATGCCGCCAATGCCGCGCTGCGCGAATTGTTCGCCGACGGCGCTGCCTATGCCGCCTGGGCCGGTCGCTACCGCGCGCGCCTCGCGCTGGAAGCGGGCGCGGATGCCGAACGCAAGGCGCGCATGGACCGGGTCAATCCGAAATTTGTGCTGCGCAACTACCTCGCCGAGACAGCGATCCGCAAGGCCGCGGACGAGCGCGACTACGCCGAGATCGAGCGCCTGATGCGCGTGCTCTCCCGGCCCTACGACGAGCAACCCGCGATGCAAGCCTACGCCGAGCCGGCACCGCCCTGGGCGGCGGCGCTCGCAGTCAGCTGTTCGTCCTAATTGGCCGGCTTGAACTGCGGGTCCACCGGAACCTGATAGCCGTTGGCGAGCCGGTTGGTCTGGTTCGCCATGCCCGCGACCGCCAGCACCTCGCCCAGCATTTCATCGGTCATGCCCTTGGAGCGCGCCGAGGCGATGTGGGAGTGGATGCAGTATTCGCAGTTGTTGGTGGCGCTCACTGCGACATAGATCATCTCCTTGGTCAGCGGGTCCAGTTTTCCCGGCGCCATCACCTCCTTCACCCCGGCC
>JAKAIH010000278.1 GCA_021825225.1 Pseudomonadota bacterium | reverse complement strand
TGGGCAGGCTGTCGGCAAGCTCGACCACGCGCGGGTACTTGTATGCGGCCATGTGCGTCTTGCACCACTCGATGATGTCCTCGGGCTGGACCTTGCCCTTGCTCGCCGCCTTCAGTACCACCACCGCCTTTACGGTTTCGCCGCGGTAGGCGTCCTGCGCGCCGATGACGCAAGCCTCCTGGATGTCCGGATGGCCGAACATCATCAGCTCGACCTCGGCCGGCCAGACCTTGAAGCCGGAGGCGTTGATCATGCGCTTCAAGCGGTCGACCATGAAGAAATAGCCGTCCTCGTCGTAGCGGCCCAGGTCGCCGGTGCGGAAAAAGCGCTTGCCGTCGATTTCGATGAATGCGTCGCGCGTGGCCTCCGGATTGTTCCAGTAGCCGGTGAAAACCTGCGGGCCGCTGGAGACGATCTCGCCCGTCTCGCCCGGTCCCAGTTCCTTCAGCGTATCCGGATCGACGACGCGCGCCTCGGTATTGCACATCGGAATCCCCAGGCACTGGCGCTTGGGCCGGCTGGGATGGTTGCTGTGCGTGGGTGCGGCGGTCTCGGTGAGCCCGTAGCCTTCGCAGAATTCCAGTCCGGTCAGTTCATACAGGCGCTTGGCCACGGCTTCGGGCATGGCCGCGCCGCCGCCCGAGATGCCGCGCAGGCTCGCGAGGCTGTCGGACTTGAAATTGGGGCTCGCAAACAGGTCGATCACCATGGTCGGGATATTGATCCAGCCCGTCACCTGGTGGCGCTCGATCAGCTTCAGCGCGAGCTCTCGGTCCCAGCGCGTCATCACCACGATGCCGGCGCCCAGATAGATGCTGCCGTTCATGAGCATCTGCATGCCGGTGACGTGGAAAAACGGCACCACGGCGAGCGAAACGTCGTCAGCCGAGCCGCGCGCCCAGACGCCGGCGAGCGCGATCGTGCCCATGAGCGTGCGGTGGGTGTGCATGCAGCCCTTCGGGTTGCCGGTCGTGCCCGAGGTGTAAGGCAGCGCGGCGAGATCGTCGGGCCCCGCCAGAGGCTCGGCAGGCGCGCGTGCGGCCGCCAGCGCCTCGCCCCAGGCAACGATGCCGGGCGCGCGCGCCGGCGCGGGCAGCTTGAAGAAGTCGGGCAGCGGCAGATCGGTGGCCGCATCGATGTAGTCGGCGTAGTTGGCGCAGATGATGCGCTCCAAGCCCTGCCCGGCGAGCAGCGGCGCGACGCGCGGCAACAACTCGTGGCCGCAAATCGCGAGCTTGGTCCCGGCGTCGGCGACGTAATGCGCCAATTCCGCCGTGAGGTTCATCGGATTGACCGGCACCACCGCCGCGTCGGCGCGCAAAATGGCGTAATAGGCGATCACGAACTGCGGGCTGTTCTGCATGTCGAGCAGAACCCGGTCGCCTCTGCGCACGCCGCAGTCCTGCTGCAGATAGCCCGCCAGCGCATCGACCTGCGCCTTGAGCTCGGCGTAGCTGAGCTTGCCGCCGTAGAAGAAAATCGCGGTCTTGCGCGCGTAGCGCGTGGCCGCGACCTCGAGGTTGTAATAGAGGCTGGTCTCGGGCAGCGGAAACCGCTTGGGCACCCCCATGGGCCAGTGCTTATAGTGCCTATCCTGCATGGCGCTCCTCCTGAGAGCTCATTACGAAATGCAGGGATGTCCCCCGAGGGGGACCTCCTTCGGGCGCATCCCCTCATGCTCCCCTAAATCGGGGCCGTTTCGGCAATTCTGAAACGGCCTCCAAGCTCTTGCTTCGCGCGCGATGCGCTGCAGTTTATTTTTTCGGGCGAGCCTATCCGTACTGCCGCGTCACCCACTCTGCCACACAGGCGGGCTTGTCCGATCCCTCGCGCTCCACGGTCACGCCCCAGGTGAGTTGGTTGCCGCCCTTGATGTCTTCGAACTTGTTCAGCACGAAACGCGCGCGGATGCGCGAGCCGGACGGGACGGCGTCGGTAAAGCGCACCCGGTTCAAGCCGTAGTTGACGCCCATTTTCATGCGGCTCACGTCGACCGTGCTCTCCAGCAGATGCGACAGCAGCGACAGGGTGAGGAAGCCGTGCGCGATGGTGCCGCCGAACGGGGACTCGCGCCGGGCGCGCTCCGGGTCGATATGGATCCACTGCGGATCGACGATGGCGCTGGCGAACTGGTCGATGCGCTCCTGCGCGACTTCGAACCAGGGCGAAACGCCGATCTCTTCGCCTACGCGCAGATGCAATTGGGTTATGTCGTTCATAGGGGCGCATTTTGCCATGAAACGCGCGATGCAACGGGTTCGCGACGCAACACGAGAGTCCGGTCCCCTCGCGCCCCTCTGAATCGGGCCGCGGCAAAATGACTTTTGCCGCGAATTTGCGTCGCCGCGATTGCGCCGCAGGCCAAAGCACAGCAGAATGCACCCGTCAAATATACGCACATCCGATGCATAAACCTTGAGCATGCCCGGCACCGCCAGACTGTTCCTCGCCATCGGCAGCATCGCCGCGCTGCTGGCGGTTGCGCTCGGCGCCTTCGGCGCGCACGGGCTCAAGGCGCGCATCGCGCCGGAGCTGCTGGCGGTATACAAGACCGGCGTCGAATACCATTTTTATCATGCACTGGGCCTGATCCTCGTCGGGCTCGCTGCGTTCCATCTTCCCGGGTCCGCCTATCTTCGCGGCGCGGGCTGGGCCATGCTTGCGGGCATCGTGCTGTTCTCGGGCAGCCTCTACCTGCTCGCGCTCACCGGCTTGCGCTGGCTGGGCGCAATCACGCCCTTCGGCGGCGCAGCGTTCATTGCCGCCTGGGGCCTGTTTGCGGCTGCGGTCATCAGCAGGCCGTAGCGTGGCCAGCTGGCAGTTTCCTCCCTACGCTTTCGTCATCGTCCTGGCGACCGTGCTCGCCTGCGGCGTCGCCGCGCTCGCCTGGAAACGCCGCAGCGCACCCGGCGGCACTGCATTCGTGCTGCTGATGCTCGCCACCGCGGCCTGGGAACTGTTCCGCGTGCTGGAGGCGATCGCCGTCGAACCCGCCGCCAAGACCAACTGGGCCAGATTCGAATACCTGGGCATCGCCACCGTGCCGGTGTTGTGGTTCCTGTTTACCCGCCAGTTTTCCAGGCGCGAGCGCGCCGGCCCGGGACTCGGTCCCGCCTGGCTGTGGATACTGCCGGCCGCGACCCTGTTGCTGGTATTCAGCAACGGGCAGCACGGCTGGTTCTGGAGCGAAATCAAACCGGCGTCCAGCGAACCCGGCGCCCACCTCATTTACACGCACGGCCCGGCGTTCTGGGTCGCGGCCCTGTACAACTACCTGCTGATCCTGATCGGCACGGTGACGCTGCTCGATGCGATCTTGCGCGGCGAAGGGGTGGATCGGCGCCAGGCCCTGTCGCTGCTTGCGGGCGCGATCGTCACCTGGGTCGCCAACATGGCCTATTTAAGCGGGCTGTCTCCCGTCGCGGGACTGGATCCTACGCCCTTCACCTTCACCCTGACCGGGGCGATCTATGCCTACAGCCTGTACCGCTACCAACTGTTCGATCTGGTGCCGGTATCGCGCCACACCCTGCTGGAGAACATGGCCGAAGGCGTGCTGGTGCTGGACAACGAGCAGCGTATCGCCGACATCAACACCGCAGCCATCCGGCTGCTCGGCCTGTCCTCGGCCTCCTGCGTAGGCGGGAGTGCGCCGGCGCTGCTGGCGCACTGGCCGCAACTGCTCCAGTATTGCGCGGGCCAGAGCGAAACGCGGGGTGAAACCCAGATCATCGGTCGCCACCTGGAGGTGCGCGCGGGGCCGCTGCATGAAGATAAGCGCAAGTATCGCGGCCGGCTGCTGGTGTTGCGCGATATCAGCAAACACCGTCTGGCCGAAGATCAGCTGCGCGAGGCCAATGCCCGGCTGCAGGCGCACATGGTCGAGATCGAGGCGCTGCAGACGCGGCTGCAGGAGCAGGCGATGCGCGATTCCCTGACCGGCCTGTTCAACCGCCGCTATCTCGAGGAAACGCTGCAGCGGGAAATCGCGCAGGCGTTTCGCGCAGGCCACCCGCTGGGCATCGTCATGATCGACGTCGATCATTTCAAGGATCTCAACGACACCCACGGACACCGGGCCGGCGACACGGCACTGCAGGCGCTGGGGCAACTGCTCGCCGCGAACACCCGCAGCAGCGACGTGGCCTGCCGTTACGGCGGCGAAGAGTTCGTGCTGGCACTCCCCGGGGCAACGCTGGAGGCGGCGCACGAACGCGCCGAGCATCTGCGGCGCGCAGTCGAGGCCATGCGCGTAGCCTGGGGCGGCACGTCGCTGACGCTGACCATATGCGCCGGTATCGCCGCCTACCCGGCGCACGGCGAGCGCGCGGACGAGGTGCTGGACCATGCCGACCAGGCGCTGTATCAGGCCAAGAACGGCGGGCGCAATCGCTGCATTGTCTACGCCGCCGACGCGACGCTCCCGACGCACCCCCCTCCCCAGAGCGTCACCTAGTAGCCTGCCGCAAGCGTGCCCGCGGCATGGACGATTTAACGGCCGCCGAAGCGCGGATAGGGTTTGTTCATTGCCCGGTGCCGGCCTCGATCAGAAATTTCTCCACTTCCTCCCGCTCGGGACTGCCGTCGCGGCCGCCCGCACGGGTGCATTTGAT
>JAKAIH010000277.1 GCA_021825225.1 Pseudomonadota bacterium | reverse complement strand
AATCGCGTCTGTTCCGGCCAACAGTAATACCGATTCTCATCTGGCGGCCGCGACTGCCGCTGCCGCCGTGCATCACTTGCGCTTGAGAAAGAAGGTGTACTCGTTGCTGGCCTCGGTCTGGGTCAGCAGCTCGTTGCAGGTCTGCTTGCAGAAAGCCGCGAAATCCTTGACCGAGCCGACATCGGTCGAAACGATGCGCAGCACCTGGCCGCTTTGCATTTCGGTCAGCGCTTTTTTCGCGCGCAATATCGGCAGCGGGCAGTTCAAGCCGCGCGCATCCAGGTCTTTGTCGAAATTCATGGTGGTCTCCTCTCTTGGTGGTTGCTTCGTCGGTGGGTGATGCCTGTCATGAGCACGCCGGTTCAGGATATGGCCTGATAGTAAAGGTTCTGCGGGTGCCGCGCCTGCGCGAAGAAAAACCAGCGCTCGGCCAGCAGTCCCAGGTATTGCAGCAGGAATGCGGCAGCCAGCAGCGGCCAGGAGGCGAACGCGGTCCCGGCCGCGAGCAGCGCCAGCGGCAGCGGGAACACGGCCAGCAGGAATCCCCATTTCACCGCGCGCAGCCATGCAAAGGTCCTGCCATGGAAGAATTCGCGCGTGTTGAACGAGCCGCCCATGAAACCCTGGGCCTTCTGCGCGATGCGCGGATGCTTCACCCCGATCGCCGTCTGCAGCGTCGACTTCGGCCGCAGGCGCGCATTGCGCGCGAGCGACGCGCTGCGCGTGACCAGCGCGGCCAGGGTGAATCCCGCGGTCCACAGCGCGGATGCGCCGACCAGGGCCGGCGCCTGCGCCGCGGCCCAGGCCGTGCCCGCCAGGAAGCCCGAAGCACAGCCGAACAGCAGATAGTTGATCACGGTCAGAGGCGTATGCCATTCCTGCAGGAAGGGCAGGCAGGCGTAGATCATGCCGGTGCAGACATAGAGCAGCAGCGCCAGCGCCAGGCCCGCCGCCCCCAGCGCGAGGCTGAGGTCTCCTGCGCCGCGCAGAGAATGCGCCAGGCCATAGGCGGCGACCGCGGCCATGAACGCGGGCATCGCGATCACCTCGCGCGACAGCCAGGAGGTGCGCCACATCGCGGCCGAACGCCAGGCACGCTCCGGACGCCCCAGATGAAAGAACGAGGCGAGCAGACCCGCAGCGAGCAGGCCGAGCGCGAGCACGCAGCCCAGTGCAAAGTAGGGCTCGGCCGGCATGCGCCATGCGCCGAGCAAAGCGCCGAGCTCGTTCACATAGAGCGAGATGAACAAACCCTGCCCGGCGCCGATCAGCGTGGTCAGGAAAATGACGGAGAAGGCGGGTCGCATGGCGCTTACCAGGAAGTGCTGTCGTCGAGCGAGGGCGTGCGCGGATCGGGCTTGGGCAGCTTGCCGTCGATCTTGAGCGGATTGTCCACGCGTTCGAGCTCGTCGCGGTGCAGGGTGATCTCGGTCTTGCGCCGCGGCAGATAGTGGTTGGCCGGGTGCGTGCCCCACTCGGGCATCAGCGCATAGCCGCCGGCGTCGCGTATCGCCTGCGACACCGCCGACTCCGGATCGTGCACGTCGCCGAACAGGCGCGCGCTGGTCGGGCAGGCCATGACGCAGGCGGGCCGCCGGTCGGCGGGCGGCAGCAATTCATCGTAAATGCGGTCCACGCACAGGGTGCATTTTTTCATCACCTTCTGGTGCTCGTCGATCTCGCGCGCGCCGTAGGGGCAGGCCCAGCTGCAGTACTTGCAGCCTATGCATTTGTCGTAATCGACCAGCACGATGCCGTCCTCGGCGCGCTTGTAGCTCGCGCCGGTGGGGCACACCGGCACGCAGGGCGGGTCCTCGCAGTGCAGGCAGGATTTGGGGAAATGCACCGTCTGCGTATTGGGGAACTCGCCCACCTCGAAGGTCTGCACGCGGTTGAAAAAAGTCCCGGTCGGATCGCGCCCGTAAGGGTTGTCGTCCGAGAGGAAGCCGGCCGCGCCCGAGGTGTTCCATTCCTTGCAGCTGGTGACGCAGGCGTGGCAGCCGACGCAGACATTGAGGTCGATCACCAGCGCGAGCTGCTTGCTCATTTCTTCACCCCGGCGACGAAAGCGAGCCAGCTCTTGCGCACGCGCTCCATGCCCGGCAGCGCCTGCACCGCGCCGACTTGCGGCGAACTCTGCTTGGGTTCATCCGCGCCGGCCTTGTAGATGCGCACGCGCACGTCGTACCAGCCGGCCTGGCCGGTCACCGGATCGGAGTTGGAGATGCGTTCGCCCGCCGCGGAGCCCTCAGCCCCGGCTCCTCTCCCCGAGGGAGAGGGGTGCGGCAGCTCGTCCGAGATCAGGTGATTCAGCAGGAAGCCGAGTTCGGCCTCGTTGGCGCCGGGCGCGAGATTCCACGCGCCGGGTGCCTTGCCGATCGCATTCCAGGTCCACACCGTGCCCGGCTCCACCGCTTCCGAGTAGCGCGCCATGCAGCGCACCTTGCCCCACATCGACTCGACCCAGATCCAGCCGCCGTCGTCTATGCCCTGCGCGCGCGCCGTGGCCGGATTGACGAACAGATAGTTGTGCGCGTGGATCTGGCGCAGCCAGGCGTTCTGCGCATCCCAGGAGTGGTACATGGCCATCGGCCGCTGCGTGATCGCATTCAGCGGGTACTTGTGCGCATCGGTCACCTGCGCTTCCAGCGGCTCGTAATAGAACGGCAGCGGATCGAAATAGGTTTCGATGCGCTTGGCCAGATGCGCCGGCGGGCGCCGTTTCGACGTTCCCCTGCCCTGCGCCGCCAGGCGGAATTTCTGCAGCACTTCGGAGTAAATCTGGATCACGATCGGATCGGCATAGCGGCGCAGGCGCGTGCGCTGCGCCCACTCGTGATAGCCCTTGTTCCAGTTGCGCATGTACTGGTAGGACGGCGGCAGCTTGAGCTGGAACACGCAGTTGTTCTTGGCGTACATCTCCCACTGGCGCGGGTTGGGCTCGCCCTGCATGAATTTCTCCCCGCCCTTGCCGCGCCAGCCGGCGAGAAAGCCGATGCCCGAGCCCGGTTCAGTCTCGTAGTTGACAATGAAATCGGGGTAATCGCGGTACTTGCGGCTGCCGTCGGCGTTGACGAACGCAGGCAGTTTCAAGCGGCCGGCAAGTTCGATCAACACTTCCTGGAACGGCTTGCATTGCCCGGTCACCGGCATGACCGGCACGCGCACCGAGTCGACCGGGCCCTCGAATTCCGAGATCGGGCGGTCGAGCATGGACATGACGTCGTGGCGCTCGAGGTAAGTGGTGTCGGGCAGGATCAGGTCGGCGAAGGCGGTCATTTCCGACTGGAACGCATCGCACACCACGATGAACGGAATCTTGTATTCGCCGCCTTCATCCTTGTCGTTGAGCATGCGCCGCACTTCCATGGTGTTCATGCTCGAATTCCACGCCATGTTGGCCATGAAGATCATCAGCGTGTCGATGCGATAGGGGTCGCCGCGCCAGGCGTTGGTGATCACGTTGTGCATCAGGCCGTGCACCGACAGCGGGTATTCCCAGGAAAAGCCCTTGTCGATGCGCACCGGCTGGTTGTCGGCGTCGATGAACAGGTCGTCGGGATTGCCCGGCCAGCCGAGCGCAAGGCCGGCGAGCGGCGTATTCGGCTGCACGCCCTCGGGGCCCTTGGGCGTCTTCGCCAGCGGCGGGATGCCGCGCGGGAACGGCGCCTTGTGGCGAAAGCCGCCCGGCCGGTCGATGGTGCCGAGCAGGCTCATCAGGATCGCGAGCGCGCGTATGGTGTGAAAGCCGTTGGAGTGCGCCGCCAGGCCGCGCATGGCGTGGAACGCGACCGGGTTGCCCGTGACTTTCTCGTGCTCCGTGCCCCAGCTGTCGGTCCAGGCGATCGGCAGCTCGATCTTCTGGTCGCGCGCGGTCACGCCCATTTCGTGCGCAAGCCGGCGTATGGTCGCGGCGGGAATGCCGGTGATGCCCTCGGCCCACTCCGGCGTGTAGTCCTTTACCCGCTCCAGCAGCAACTGGAACGCAGGCTTCACCGGGGTGCCGTCGGCGAGCGTGAATTCTCCCAACAGGTAGGGATCGGCCTCGGGCTGGTGGCAGGGCGCAGGCTGCTCGTTCAGGCGGTTCCACCACAGCTTGTTCTGCGAGTATTCCGGCAGCTTCTCGCCCGGCGCGGCGTTGTCCACCGGCATGCCGTGCGAATCGGAGTCCGGATCGAGGTTGATCAGGTAGCCCGCATTGGTATAGCGCGCGAGGAACTCGCGGTCGTACAGCCCGGTGTGGATGATCTCGTGGGTCAGCGCGAGCAGCAGCGCGCCGTCGGTGCCGGGCCGGATCGGCACCCATTCGTCGGCGATGGCCGAATAGCCGGTGCGCACCGGGTTGATCGAAATGAAACGCCCGCCGGAACGCTTGAACTTGGAGATCGCGATCTTGAGCGGATTCGAATGATGGTCCTCCGCCGTGCCTATCATCACGAACAGCTTGGCGCGCTCCAGGTCGGGCCCGCCGAACTCCCAGAACGAGCCGCCTATGGTGTAGATCATGCCGGCGGCCATGTTGACCGAGCAGAAGCCCCCGTGCGCGGCGTAATTGGGCGTGCCGAACTGGCGCGCGAACAGGCCGGTCAGCGCCTGCATCTGGTCGCGCCCGGTGAACAGCGCGAATTTCTTCGGGTCGGTGGAACGTATGCGTGCGAGGCGCTCCTGCAGCGTCGCGAACG
>JAKAIH010000276.1 GCA_021825225.1 Pseudomonadota bacterium | reverse complement strand
TTTCCTGGATCAGCCGCATTGCAGACGATGGCGGAGGAATACCGGCGAGGATTGCCTCTGGTAAACTGCGGGCATTATTAGCACCTGCGTTGCTAATCGTTCCCGCGGTGGGGCAACGTAGCCTTGGCGAGGGTGCCTCGGCGGCGCAGGGATACCCGGTCGTCCATGCGACAGCTGCCAGATATTCCGCCCGCCGACGCGCTCGCAGCGCAGGGGCGTCCGGTTAGTCAGAGAAGGACCAGCGCCCGATTGGAGCGGTTGCTGTTCGGCAAATTCACAGACGACAAGCAGCAGCGCGTCTTGATACAGCGTCAGCTGATCGCCTCGGGGAGTTCGGTTCTGGTCGTGGGCTTGTTCGCCGCCGGCTGGCTGCTGGGGTTTCTTCCGCTTCACGCTTTCCTCGCCGGCAGCGCGTTCGTGCTCGGCTGCGTCGTGGTCTTCTTTGCGGCAATTCGCTCCGGGCTGAGCCGCCGCCTGCGCGACGCGAGCCTGACCGTTACGCAGATCGTGGCTTCGATTTTCATAATCAGCTACGTTGTCTATTACGCCGGAGATGCGCGCCCGATATTCGCGCTGACTTATCTGGTTTCATTCCTGTTTGGTATCTTCACCCTGACGACTTGGGCCTTGCTGTTGATCGCGCTGGCAACGATAGTGTCCTATGCGGTGGTGGTCGCGCTATTGACGGTAAATGACCCCGCAGCGGTGAATTTCAATCTCGAATTGCTCCGGCTCGTGGTTCTGGGAGCAGTGCTCGCGTGGTTCGCACTCATGGGCGGCTACATCCAGCGATTGCGCACGCGCTTGCGCAATGCGCGCGATTCGGCCGAAGCCACGAACCGCGTGTTGGTCGAGCAAAAGAGCCAGCTCGATACGGCGCAGCGGATGGCCCATCTGGGCAGTTGGGACTGGGATTTTCGCAGCGGCGAGTTGCAATGGTCGGACGAAGCGTACGAAATCTATACGCCCGGGCGCAGGAATTTCAGACCCAGCTATGAGGTGTTCATGGAGGCGGTGCATCCGCATGACCGCAGGGCGGTGGCCGAGGCAGTCAGACTGGCGCTGGAAGAAAATATCGCCTACGACATCACGCACCGCGTAGTCTCACCCGAATGCGGCGTCCGCTGTGTGCACGCCCAGGGTCAGGTCTTGCGCGATTCGCTTGGCGACGGTATTCGCATGGTCGGAACGGTACGCGACATCACCGAGCAAAGGCGCGTCGAAGACGAATTGCTGCGCGCCAAGACCGCCGCCGAGGCCGCCAACAATGCCAAATCCGAGTTTCTCGCCAACATGAGCCACGAGATTCGTACACCGATGAACGTGGTACTGGGGATGACTGAGCTGCTGCTGGAAGCGGAGCTTGACGAGACCCAGCGGCGCTACGCGCAGGCAGTCCAACGCTCGGGAGAGACGCTGCTGCAACTCATCAACGATATTCTGGATTTTTCGAAAATCGAAGCTGGGCGGTTCGACCTGAATGCGGTCGAATTCGACCTCGGCGAGTTGATCGAGGAGACGCTGCAGCTGCTGGCGGCGCAGGCGCGTGATAAAGGTATCGAACTCGGCAGCAATAGCGCGCCCGGAGTGCCGCAGCGCATTTGTACCGATTCGAGGCGGCTGCGCCAGATTCTGGTGAACCTCGTCGGAAACGCAGTCAAGTTCACCGAGAGCGGCAAGATCACGGTTTCGGTCGAGCTTGTGGCGCCCCCTGCGAATGCCTTGGCGCCAGCGCCATGGATGCTGCGCTTTGCCGTCACCGACAGCGGTATCGGCATCAGCCGGGAGGTGCAGGCCCGCCTGTTCCAGCCGTTCAGCCAGGCCGACAGCTCGACGACGCGGCGTTACGGCGGCACCGGGTTGGGGCTAGTGATATGCAAGGAACTCGTCGCAATGATGGGCGGCGCGATCGGCTTGGACAGCGAACCGGGGCGTGGTTCGACCTTCTGGTTCACGATTCGCGCCGGCTTGGCGGGAGACGCGGAGCACGCGCGCTCGGCACAGCCGATGGATACGGCGTCGCCCAAAGCGAGCGTAGCCGCTGCCGACGAGCAGAGAGTAGACTTCAACGGCGCGCGCGTGCTGCTCGCCGAAGACAATGCCGTCAATCAGGAGCTTGTGCTTGCGATGCTCAATGGTGCTGGTGTTCTTGTCACGGTGGCGGCCAACGGGCGCATAGCGGTCGACACCTGGCTCAATCAGCCCTTCGATCTCGTGTTCATGGACTGCCAGATGCCCGAACTCGACGGCTTCGAGGCCACGCGCGAGATGCGCGCGCACGAAGCGGCCGGACGCGCGCGCACGCCGATTGTCGCGCTTACCGCCAACGCCTATGCCGAGGATCGCCGGCGCTGCCTGGACGCGGGCATGGACGACTACCTCCCCAAACCGTTCAATCGCAGCAGTCTGACCGCAATGCTGCGGCGCTGGATTCCGGTTGCACCGCAGCCGCGTGGTGCGGACCCGCCGTTGCCGGCCGCACTGCGTTCTGGTGCAGCTGCGGAGCGGCAACCTGCAGCATCAGCGGCGCGACACAGCCTCCAGAACGCGGGAGATACACCGCTTACGGTATTCGATCCGGCGGCCTTGGAGAGCTGCCTGAACCCGGGACCCGGGAACGGACCTCAACTGGTGCGAAAAGTCATCCGGCTTTTCGTCCACCAGTCCGTCGGATTGCTTGCCGAGATCGAGCGCGCGAGCGCGGCGGGCGATACGCGGGCGATGTTTCGTGCAGCCCACACGCTGAAGTCCTCCAGCGCTATGGTTGGGGCTGCCGCGATCTCCTCCCTTGCAAGGGAACTGGAAGCGCTCGCGCACGCGGGTGAGGCGGAGTCGATCGCTGGCCATCCAGCCCGCCTGCGCCGAGAGTACAAGCGCTTTTGCAATGAACCTGCGGTCGAGGCCATACTCGCTGCAGAACCGCTCGATCCAACAGCGGGCTGAGGCCAGGAGCGTGTGTCCGGCGCGATCTTGCCAGCCGGAGAGTGGTTCTAGGCGTTCAATGCAGGGCAGCGGGGTACCTCACCTCATGCTCCTCCACATTGGTCGTCGCAAAATTCATTTTGCGATGGATTATAAGCCTCGATTTCGGGCCCGACCGCCGAACTGGCTGCGGCGTAGATCCAGTCGCGCGTGAGCGGCAGCGGGTTCGGACGGCGCGCCTTGACCGCCAGCACCTGGTAGATATTCATCCAGTTGCGCGCAAAGCCGAAGGCGCAGCCGGCGAGATAGATCGACCAGATGCGATAGCGCTTCTCGCCGGCGATGCGCACGGCCTCGGCGCGATTGCGCTCTATGTTCGCGGCCCAGTGCTCGCAGGTGCGGGCGTAATGGCGGCGCAGGCTTTCCACGTCGGCGATCTCGAAGCCGGCCTCGGCCATTTCGCGCAGCACCAGCGAAACATGCGGCAGTTCGCCGTCGGGGAACACGTATTTGTCGATGAATTTGCCTACGCCCATGCCGACGATGCGATTGTCGGTGTGGGCGGCGGTGATGCCGTGGTTGAGCGCCACGCCGTCATCGGCGAGCAAGGCGTCGAGCTTGCGGAAATACTCGCCCAGGTGTTTGAGGCCGACATGCTCGAACATGCCGATGCTCGCGATGCGGTCGTAATGGCCGGTCTCCGGGATGTCGCGATAGTCCTGCAGCCGCACCTCGCAGCGCCCTTCCAGGCCTTCGGCACGGATGCGCGCGCGCGCGAATTCGTACTGCTTGCGCGACAGGGTGACGCCGGTGGCGATGCAGCCGTATTTGGCCGCGGCGCGCAGAATCAGCGCGCCCCAGCCGCAACCTATGTCCAGCAGCCGCTGGCCGGGCCCGGCGCGCAGCTTGGTGAGGATGTAGTCGAGCTTTTGTTCCTGCGCCTGCTCCAGAGTGTCGGTGTCGCTGCGGAAATAGGCGCAGGAGTACACCATGTTGCGGTCGAGGAACAGGCGGTAGAACTCGTTCGCGACGTCGTAGTGGTACTGGATCGCCTGGCGATCGCGCCGGGGCGTGTGCCTGACCGCCCGCAGCAGGCGTCCGACGCGGTCGGGGCGTGCCACGGCCTGCACGAAGCGCGCGTTGGCCTCGAAAATATCGCGCACCGAGCCTTCGACGCGTATCCTGCCCTCGACATAGGCTTCGCCGAGCTTCATCAGGTCGGGCGGCAGGAAGCAGCGCAGCGCTCCTTTCTGCGGCACGACGATGGTCACCTTGGGGTCCGGGCCGAAGTCCAGGCTGTGCCCGTTCCACAGTGAAAGCCGCAATGGGGTCGGCTGCGAACTTCTCAGCCGCGCCGCCAGTTGTGCCAGGCGATTCTCGATAAACATAGCTCCTCCCGCGAAGCTTTGTCCACGATTGTCCGAACACCATTATTGTTCGCCTGTTTTTCGAATCGTGCAATCGGCCGAACGGTCCGGGGCGAAAGGCAGGGGCGAAAAAAAGCCCGGCGTCTTGTGAATACCGGGCTTTCGGGAGTGGCGCCGGGTAGGCGCCGAATTGCGAATTTCAAGCTGCGGCGAGCAACTCGCGCAAGACGTAAGGCATGATGCCGCCGTGGCGGTAGTAATCGACTTCGATGCTGGTATCGATGCGCAGCAGCACCGGCACTTCGCGCCGGCTGCCGTCCTTGCCCTTGATCACCAGGGTCACGTCCTGCTGCGGCTTGATGGCGCCGTCGATGCCGAGGATGTCGAACTCCTCG
>JAKAIH010000275.1 GCA_021825225.1 Pseudomonadota bacterium | reverse complement strand
GTTGACCGAGCAGAAGCCCCCGTGCGCGGCGTAATTGGGCGTGCCGAACTGGCGCGCGAACAGGCCGGTCAGCGCCTGCATCTGGTCGCGCCCGGTGAACAGCGCGAATTTCTTCGGGTCGGTGGAGCGTATGCGTGCGAGGCGCTCCTGCAGCGTCGCGAACGCCTCGTCCCAGCCGATCTCGACGAACTGGTTGTCGCCGCGCGCCGAGCCGGGCTTGCGCATCAGGGGCTTGGTCAGGCGCGCCGGCGAGTACTGCTTCATGATGCCCGACGAACCCTTGGCGCAAATCACGCCGTGGTTGAGCGGGTGTTCCGGATTGCCGTCGATGTAGCGCACTTCGCCCTCGCGCAAATGCACGCGTATGCCGCAGCGGCATGCGCACATATAGCAAGTGGTATGCTTGACTTCGCTGCGTACGGAAGATTCTGCTGTCGCTGTAGCTGTCACAATGGCGTCCGGCGAATGCGCCCTTTCTGGAAAGGGGGCTACTCTATCTCAACGTTTTTGCGGCACAAGCTGAGAAATCTGATTTCATCATAAGGAGGGGTAATGTTTCCTACTTATGGCCAATATCAGGCTTCTGTTTATCAGTCATCTTGACACCATGGATACCATGAAAGACCCCGCCAAACCGATACCCGATTTCAACTCAGCCGAGCGCTGGGTGATCGAGTCGGCGCTGAAGGAACGCTACGGCCATATCGTGCCGATCGAGCTCGCCGACAGCGAGCTGAGACTCGACCCGGATGCGCCCGTGCTCACCAACTGCCCCACCGTTTTCTGGAGCGAGCGCGGCTGCAATTTCCTCATCTTCAAGACCGCGGAGGAGCGCTACCGCAGCCTGTTCTACTACTCGGACGAGGAACAGTTCGGCACCGGCCGGGCCGAGTACGACGAGCTCGCCGAGTGCGTCGGCCTGCTGCTCAAACTGCAGGCCGATCACGAAAAGCAGCGCCTGGGCGTGCAGACCGGCATGAGCGGCAGCCAGATCAATTAGCGCATTGATCATGACTCTGGAAAAAGCAAAAAAGCTGCTCGCGGTGCAGGCCGACTTCGGCGGCTTCTACAACGCCAACGGCGCGAAGCTGATCCTGGCCGAAGTGCAGCGCGAGCACGGCCAGGACGCCGTGAACGCGCTCATCCGCGAACTCGAACTCGAGCGCATCTTCGGCTTTGCGCCCGGAACCAGGTTCGACGGCTCGCTGCTGGTGAAGAGCAAGTTCGGCTGACAGGGCTGCACCGCGAAGGGTGCGGAGGTCGTCAAAACCTGCGTGCTGCGCGCGCCAACCGTGCGCAATCGACGATCCGCGCGGACGGGACGCCGGCCGCGCAAGCCGGATCACCGCGGGTCGAGAGTGGATTTACACGGTCTATCCCCCTATCAGTACATTCAGGGGGCAAGCACTGCATGCTTTGTAGATAGTCGCGCACACCTCGGCTAGAATTCGCGTGCGAATAAAAGAAAGCAGAATCGAGCCGGAGGCAAGCGCATGACTGAAGTGGTAGCGACCAATCAGACCATCCTCGTGGTCGGCGGCGGCATCAGCGGCATGACGGCCGCACTCGAGGCCGCCGAATGCGGCAAGCAAGTGGTGCTGGTGGAGAAATCGCCCACGCTGGGCGGGCGCACCGCGATGCTGTACCGCTATTTCCCCAAGCTGTGCCACCCGAGCTGCGGCCTGGAAATCAACCTGCGCCGGATCAAGTCGAATCGCAACATCCGCGTGCTCACGCTGGCCGAGGTCAGCGCGATTTCCGGCAAGCGCGGCGACTACAGTGCAAGCGTGAAAATCGCGCCGCGCTACATCAACGAGCATTGCACCGCCTGCGGCGACTGCGCCGGCGCGGTGGCGGCCGAAGTGCCGAATCCTTACAACTATGGCCTGGACAAGATGAAAGCGGCCTACCTGCCGCATGCGATGGCCTATCCGCAGCGCTATGTGCTCGATGCCTCCATTATCGGCACGGCCGAGGCCGACAAGGCCAAGGCGGCGTGCAAGTACGGCGCCATCGATCTCGGGATGCGCGAGGAGACCATCGAAATCAAGGCCGGCGCCGTGATCTGGGCCACCGGCTGGCAGCCCTACGACGCGGCGAAAATCCAGCCCTACGGCTACGACCGTTTCGCCAACGTGATCACTTCGCTCGAATTCGAGCGCCTCGCCGATCCGCACGGACCGACCGGCGGCAAGATCCTGCGCCCCTCGGACGGCAAGGAAGCGAAGAACATCGCCTTCATCCAGTGCGCCGGTTCGCGCGACGAGAACCATCTGCGCCATTGCTCGCGCATCTGCTGCATGGCCTCGCTCAAGCAGACCCAGTACGTGAAAGAGGCCTGGGGCGACGCGGCGAAATCGACGGTCTATTACATCGACATCCGCGCGATCGACCGCTTCGAGGACTTCTACCAGAAAGTGCAGAAAGACCCGAGCGTGAGCTTCCTCAAATCCAAGGTGGCGAAAGTCACCCAGGACAAGTCGGGCGACGTGATCCTGCACGGCGTGGATACCGAGGGCTACCATCGCTACGCCAACGCGCACGACATGGCGGTGCTCGCGATCGGCATGCAGCCCAGCGTCGCGGGCGTGGACATCCCGGCGGAGGTCATCGCCGATTCCAGCGGCTTCATCGAATCCTCGGCGGCGGATTCCGGTGTCTTCGGCGCCGGCTGCGCCACCAATGCGCTCGACGTCAACCGCGCGGTGCAAAGCTCCACCGCCGCGGCGCTGCGCGCAATACAGGTCATCAACAAGACAGCTAGAGCAGAGGCATAAGACATATGGCCGACATGAAAACCGCCGCGTACGTCTGCAAGGGCTGCGGCATCGGCGAGCGCGTCGACACCGCGCAGATGGCGAAGATCGCCACCAAGGAAGGCAAAATGCACCTCGCGCGCGAGCACGACTTCCTGTGCAGCAGCGCCGGCGTGCAGCTGATCACCGAGGACATCGAAAAGGAAGGCGTCACGCATGTGATGATCGCCGCCTGCTCGCGCCGCGCCAAGACCGAAGCCTTCCATTTCCCCAGTGTGGCGCTGGCGCGCGCCAACATCCGCGAAGGCGTCATCTGGGCGCGGCCCGACACCGAGGAAGCGCGCGAGACCACGCAGGAAATGGCCGACGACTACGTGCGCATGGGCTGCGGCGAAGTGAAGAAAATGCAGCTTCCCGGCGGCAATCCGGACACCGGCCACGCGAAGCGCCTGCTGGTCGTGGGCGGCGGCGTCTCGGGCCTCACCGCGGCGCTCGAAGCGTCCCTGACCGGCTACCAGGTAGTGCTGGTGGAAAAATCCGCCAGCCTCGGCGGCTGGGCGGCGACGCTGCATAAGCGCATGCCGGTGCGCGAGCCCTACGCCGACCCGCAGGACAGCGGCATGGCCGAATTGATCGCAGCGGTGACGAGCGACCCCAACATCAAGGTGCACACCAAGGCCGTCCTCGCCAGGACCGACGGCGCGCCGGGGCGCTTCAAGGTAGACATCAGCACGGAAAGCGGGTCGTCGCTGACCGAGGAAGTCGGCGCCATCATCCAGGCGACCGGTTTCAGCACCTACGACATCGCCAAGCTGCCCGAACTCGGCGGCGGCAAGAGCGCGAACGTGATCGACCAGGCAGGCCTCGAACGCCTGGCGAAAGAGGCGGCAGCCAAGGGGCAGCCGATCCGCCGGCCTTCCGACGGCGGCGAAGTGAAGTCCGTGGTGTTCGTGCAATGCGCCGGCCAGCGCGACGAGTCGGGCAAGCACCTTTCCTACTGCTCCGGCTTTTGCTGCGGCGCGAGCGTCAAGCAGGCGATGTATTTCAAGGACGCCAACCCGGCGGTGGACACGGCGGTGATCTACACCGACCTGCGCCTGCCCGGCAACGGCGAGGATTTCTACCGCAGCGCACAGCGTAAAGGCGTGACCTTCACCAAGGGCCGCGTGTCCTCGGTCGAAGCCAGGGGCGAGGTGTGCGAAGTCAAATTCCGCGATCTGATCCTGGACGAGGATGCGACGATCCCCGCCGCCGACCTGGTAGTGCTCGCCACCGGCCAGGTGCCGAATTCCGGCGTGAACATCGACATCCCCGAGGAAGAAGTCGCGAAAATGGAAGTGAAGCCGGTATCGATCCTCAACCTGACCTACCGCCAGGGCAAGGATCTGCCGCAGCTGACCAAGGGCTTCACCGATTCGCATTTCATCTGCTTCCCCTACGAGACGCGCCGCACCGGCATCTACTCCGCCGGCCCGGTGCGCCGCCCGATGGACATGGCGCAGGCGACCGAGGACGCGGCCGGCGCCACGCTGAAGGCGATCCAGGCGATGGAAAACGCCGAACTCGGCCGCGCCGCGCATCCGCGCTCGGGCGACCTGTCCTTTCCCAAGGTGCAGCTCGAAGGCTGCACCCAATGCAAGCGCTGCACCGTGGAATGCCCGTTCGGCGCCATCGACGAGGACGAAAAGCGCTACCCGGTGTTCAACGAAAGCCGCTGCCGCCGTTGCGGCACCTGCATGGGCGCCTGCCCGGTGCGCGTGATTTCGTTCGAGAACTATTCCTGCGACAGCGTCGGCGCGCAGATCAAGGCGGTGGACATGCCCGACGAGTTCTCGGAGAAGCCGCGCATCCTGGTGCTCGCCTGCGAGAACGACGCCTATCCCGCGCTCGACATGGCGGGCATGCAGAAGAATTGCTACAGCGCCTTCGTG
>JAKAIH010000274.1 GCA_021825225.1 Pseudomonadota bacterium | reverse complement strand
TCCAGTGCGCGATTCGCGGCATATCGCCCGCGGACCAGGCGGCATGCAGGCGCCACCATACGGGCGCTTCCAGCCGCGCCACGGCGTAGGCGAGCACCTCGCCGATCCAGGCCTCGGCGCTGGCCGCGTCGCGCACCAGGCCGGCTTCGACTGCGGCTTCCAGACCCTGCGAATAACTATAGGCGCCGACCGGCAGGGCGGGGCTGGCGAGTTGCAGCAGGCGCGCGAGCGCGAGGTCCGTGCCCGGTGCCGCAGCGCGCGTCGCGGCTTGGCGCTTTCTGGGGCTGGCGAAGGTCTTCAGGCCGGTGTGCGTCTTCAATGGCTTTCCGTGGCGCGAACTATTCGGGTTGCAGTAGCGGCCCCTCATTCTAGGGGATATGCGCAGGGGAAACGAGCCTTGTGCGCGCGCCGTTGATCGCGCCCGGCGGCAGTTCGTCCGTCCAAGCCGACGTTTCGTCGCAAGCGGCTGGCCCGGCGCGGGCGTGCCGCGGAAACTGCAGCCATCACCAACAGAAGGTGGCTGTCATGAACCACGAATTCACCCCCACCATCCTGATCCACCTGGCGGCCGCGCTGGCGGCGCTGGGCCTGGGCGCGGCCGTGTTCCTGCGGCGCAAGGGCACCTCCGTCCATCGCGTGCTCGGCCGCGCCTGGGTCGGGCTGATGCTGGTCACGGCCATTTCCACCTACTGGATCCGGACCAGCGGTGGCTTTTCCTGGATCCACGGCCTGTCGGTCATTTCGCTGGCCGCGCTCGCCTGGGCGGTGTACCTCGCGCTGACGGGCAATATCCGGCGCCACCAGAGAGTGATGAAGGCCTTGTATTTCGGCGCGCTGATCGTCGCCGGCGCCTTCACCCTGCTGCCGCAGCGCCTGCTCGGCCATGCCCTGTGGTCGTCTTTCGGCCTGATCTGATCCATTCCCGACTCCAAAGGAGAACGCAAATGCTGATGCAAATACTGTTCCAGATCCTGCAGCGTACGCCGGCCTGGGTGTATGGCCTGTTTTTCGGCCTGCTCGCGCTGGGCTATGTGCAGTCGAAATCGCGCGAACTGAGCCCGCTGCGCCTGGCCGTTCTGCCCCTGGCGCTGGGCACGTTTTCGCTGACCCAGATCTGGGCCAGCTTCAGCGCGCAGCCCGTGGTTTTCGCTGCCTGGGGCGCCGGAATCGGCGCAGCGCTGCTCGCCCATCGTGCGTTCGGGCAGCCTAATGGTGCACGCTGGTCGGCCGCGAGCGGCACGTTCCACGTGCCGGGCAGCTGGGTGCCCTTGGCGCTGATGATGGCCATGTTCTTCTCCAGGTACGCGCTCGCAGTGAGCTTGGCGCTGAGGCCCGGCATGGCGCATTCCGCCGCGTTCGCAAGCGCCGCCGGCTTCGGCCTCGGCCTGTTGAGCGGCACGTTTTTCGCGCGCGCGCTGTGGGTGTGGTCGCAGCGCAAGGCCCGAGCCGTCGCCGGAGTTTGAACATGAAAGGAGGCATTATGGAACGCGAACAACTGGTACGCATCGCCCGGCGCCGCGCCGGCATGAAATTCGGCTTCATCATCCACCTTGCGGTGTTCATCGCCGTGAACGCGCTGCTCTTCGTCGTCAACCAGAGGACCACGCCGGGATTTCCCTGGTTTGCATTTCCGCTGGGCGGCTGGGCCGTCGGCCTGAGCATGCATGGCCTTGCGGTATACTTGTCCGGCTCGGGGCTGCGCGAGCGCATGATGGAAGATGAACTGCGCAAGCTCGAATCGCGCCGCGATGCGGGTGCGCGCTGAGCCGAGGTCCGATGTCCGTTCCCTTTTATGCCGACGTGCCGCGTCGCGTGCTCGTGACCGTGGCGCTCTGCGTGCTGATTGCTCTGGCGCTCACGGCCTACGGCAGCGAGCAGTTCGGCACCAATCTCGTATATAGCCTGTGCATAGGCCTGCTCACCTATGCCACGATCGACCTGCCGCGACGCTGGCTGTGGCGGCCGGGCAGCCTCACGTCGACGGCGATCCTGGGCCTCGCGCTGTTGGCCGCGCCGGTTGGCTGGTTCGGTGGGAGCCTGATCGCCAGCCTGCTGCTCGGCACGCCCTGGGGACCCGGCAGCATCAGCCTGAATTCGATGCTCGGATTCCTCGCGCTCACCGCGGGAGTCGGTCTGGGCTGCACTTTCTTTTTCTGGACGCGCGAGCGCCTCGCCTGCAGCGAACGCGACGCGGCCGAAGCGCGGCTGAAACTGCTGCAGGCGCAGATCGAACCGCACTTCCTGTTCAATACGCTCGCCAACCTGCAGGCGCTGATCGTCTCCGACCCGCAACGCGCGCAAGCCATGCTCGGCCATCTCGACGGCTACCTGCGCGCGACGCTCGCCTCGGCGCGCGACGCCAATTGCACCCTGGCGGAGGAGTTCGCGCTGCTGCGCGGCTATCTTGAAATTCTCGCGATCCGCATGGGCCCGCGCTTGGCATACGCGCTGGATCTGCCCGAGGCGCTGGCCAAGGCTAAGCTGCCGCCGATGCTGCTGCAGCCCCTGGTGGAGAATGCGATCAAGCACGGCCTGGAGCCCAAGGTGGACGGTGGCAGGCTGCGCGTCGCGGCCAGCAGTGAAGGCAGGCAACTCGTCCTGGTGGTCGAAGACAGCGGCCTGGGTTTCGGCGCAGCCCCCACCGCTGACACCGGCGTCGGTCTCGCGCATGTGAAGGCGCGCCTCGCTGCCGCCTACGGGAATGACGCCGGCATCGAGATCGGCGCGAATGAAGGCGGCGGCGTGCGCATCACGCTGCGCCTGCCCTTGCAAACATGAAGCCGCGCGCGCTCATCGCCGAAGACGAACCGCTGCTGGCTCAGGGTCTGAAGGATGCGCTCGCGCTCGCCTGGCCCGAGCTGCAGGTGATCGCGCTCGCTCCGAACGGCATCGAAGCGCTGCGCCTGGCGGCAGCCGAACGCCCCGACGTGGCGTTCCTCGATATCCGCATGCCGGGTCTGAGCGGCCTGGAGGTCGCAGCCGAGCTCGCCGACCGGCTGAACGAGGGCGAGCCGGTGCCGCGCATCGTGTTCGTCACCGCCTACGACGAGTACGCCTTGAAAGCCTTCGAGCTCGCTGCCGTGGACTATCTGCTCAAACCGGTGAGCGCCGAACGGCTGGCGAAGGCGGTAGCGCGCCTGAAAACGCAGTTGGCGGCGCCGCGGGAAGACCTCGCGCAGCTGGTGTCCAGGCTGCAGAAAGTGCTGGTCGGCGGAACTGCGGACGCGGCCACTGGCGCAGCTGCAAACGGGCCCACGCTGAAGATCATCCGCGCCGGCGTGGGCAACACCGTGCGCATGATTCCGGTGGAGGAGGTGTGCTACTTCCAGGCCTCGGACAAATACACCAGCGTGGTTACCCGCGATGCCGAAGCGCTGATCCGCACGCCGCTGAAGGAACTTCTGGCGCAACTTCCGCAGGACAAATTCCGTCAGATCCATCGCGGTGTCGTGGTCAACATCAGTGAAGTCGCGGCCGCGGTGCGCGACGACGCGGGCCGCCTGTCGCTGCGTCTCAGGCAGCGCAAGGAAATCCTGCCGGTCAGCCGGGTGTACGCCGAGCAGTTTCGGCAAATGTAGGCCGCAACCTACTTTCAGACAGCTGTATGCGCTGGCAAGAAGGCCATCTGTTACTACTGGAAGACATAGGCAGGGCAGCTGAGCCCGCGCCGGGGCGCCGGCACAGCGCGCCTTGTGTCCTACTCGCTGGAGGCATTTTCGCGCTTCGAAGCGCCGAAATGCCGACTCAGGTAGAATACCTACCTGGTAAAACTTACGGAGCGAGTGATGAGTGCCGTGCTTATATCAACCAAAGGACAGATCGTTCTCCCCGCTGCCGTGCGCAAGGCGCTCGGGTTGAAACCCGGAATGCGTGTCGACATCCGCGTCGAGGGCAAAGCTGCACGCATCACTCCGGCGCCGGCCAAGAATACAGCGAAGCTTTCCGAGATCCAGGCAATCCTCAAGTATTCCGGCCCGCGAGTGCCGGTGAAGGACATGCGCGTCACGGACTACAAGGACTGACTACATGCGCGCGCTGGATACCAACGTGTTAGTGCGCGCCCTGGTGCAGGATGACGCTGCACAGGGAAAGCGTGCTCAGGCCTGCTTGAGCGCTCAGCCGGTGTATGTTCCAGTAACGGTCATCCTTGAATTGGAGTGGGTACTGCGCTCGAGATACGGGTATTCGCCCAAAGCGATTGCGGATGCGATGGAAAAGCTTGCGATACTGGAAAATGCCGTTGTTGGCGAGCAGGCAGCAGTCATCGCGGCGGCCGCGAAAATGCGGCAAGGCTGGGACTTCGCCGACGCGCTTCACCACGCACTGGCCGCCGGCTGCGACGATTTTGCCACCTTCGATGCCACCCTCGCACGGCGCGCAGGCCGTGATGATTCGACTGCTCCCCCGGTAATCGCGATCTGACCGAGCGCGCGCGGGATGTCTCACAGCGCTGCCGAGGGCGGGCACGTGTGGGGCAGCTGCGCGAGAGGTCCTAGAGGTCATTGACGTCTGGACGTCAAGCGATTAGCATGCAGCATTCCTTTACACATGCTGCCATGACTAGAAAACGCCCGGGAGAAGTACGCGACGCCATCGTGAGGGTGCTCGAAGCGCGCCCCCATGGCGCTTCGGTTTCCGAGATTACCCAGCAGGTCACCTCCATGATCGGCGCAGTTCCGGCGTCGTC
>JAKAIH010000273.1 GCA_021825225.1 Pseudomonadota bacterium | reverse complement strand
CGACCGGAGAACTGAAGCGAACCCAAAGGGCGTGGCGCGAGTCGCGCCCTTTGTTTATTGGTGAAAAGAAAAGGGGCAACTTATCAATAGGAGACGCAAGCATGAAATTCAATCGATACATCCGCATAGCCGCACTGGCCTTGCTCACTCTCGCCTCGGCAGCGTTTGCGCAGGATCGCGGCACGCCAGCCGAGGCCAAAGCAATGCTCGACCAGGCGGTCGCGCACGTAAAGGCCGTTGGACCCGACAAGGCCTTTGCTGACTTTACCGAGAGCAATAACGATTGGCACCGCAAGGATCTCTATGTTTTTGTCGTCAAATTTGACGGTATGACGGTGGCGCATGGCGCCAACAAGGGCTTCGTCGGTAGAAACCTGATTAAAGTCAAGGACCCGGACGGAAAGCTCTTCATCAAGGCAATGATCGACGAGGTCAAGGCCAAAGGCGAGGGCTCGGTCGACTACTCCTTCACCGACCCGGCCACCAAAAAGATCAGCCAGAAGACCAGCTATGTAGCCCGTGTACCCGGCTACGATGGTGTCATCGGCGTGGGTGTCTACAAACAGTAAACGCTAATGGCGCATTGCGTAAGCGGGGATATCCCACGAGGAGACTTCCCCCAAGGGGGATAGCGAGCTTCGGCCGCATCCTCTGGTACGCTCCTCAATCAGGGGCCATTTCGGCAATTCCGAGATGGCCCCTGCCGGTATCAGTACCGCTGCCTGGCGGGAAGGCTCCGCCGGTTTGTTTGCGCTCAACGAGCGCCGGGCAAGGCGATACCGAATTTTTCCGCCCAAGGCGCGAGCGCCGGCAGGATCGAGGGCTCCAGCGCCACGCCCTCGCGCAATTGGCGTTCCCGGCGCAGCAGGCCGCTCTGCCCAGGCAGGCGCACGCGATCGAAACCCCGGCGCGGCGGATTGTCCACGCAGGCCTGCGCCACCCAATCCATCTGGCGGCGGAAGGCGTCGCCGCCGCCGAAGGCCTGCGGATCCAGAATCTGCAGGAACACGCTGGCCCCCAGCGGTTCCAGCGCATCGGCGCGGCCGTGGCCGGCGAGGCCCGCCGTCAGCGCTTCGACCAGCAGCGCCAGGCCGTAACCCTTGTGGCCCGCATCCAGTCCGCCCAATGGCAGGATGGTTCCCTTGTGCGGCGCATGCAGCACCGCCGGGTCGTCCGTCGCGACGCCCGTTTCGTCTATCAGCCAGTGGTGGGGCAGGCGCTTGCCTTCCTTGCGCAGGCGGTTGGTCAGCATATTGGTGGTGATGGAGCTGGACACGTCGATCAGCACCGGACTGACGCTCGTCGGAAAGCCGATCGCGATCGGGCTGGGCGAGAATACGGCGCGCAGCCCGCCGAACGGGGCGACGCTGGCGCCGCCCGGCGCCGAGGACAGCAGCAGCATCACCAGGCCCTGGTCGGTGGCGCGCTTGAGGTAGGCGGCGAGGCAGGCGATGTGATGGCTGCGGCCTATGGTGACCGTGCCGCTGCCGTATTGCTTCGCGCGCGCGGTCGCGATTTCCATCGCGCGCAGCACCAGCCAGGGGCCGGGCAGGCGCTGTCCGTTCCAGTTGAGTACCGCGCCATGATCGGTCAGCGTGACCGGCTCGCCTTCGAGTCGCATGTGACCTGCTTCGATGTGCTGCAAATAGGTGGACAAGAGCTGCAGTCCGTGGGTGTCGTGGCCGAGCAGGTCGGCTTCGACCAGGATGTCGGCGACGTCGCGGGCTTTATCCTGCGGCATCCGGGCGGCAAGCAGCAGCGCTTCGGCGAACTTGATGAGCGCGGGGGCGTCGTAGCGCGCCGCGCGGGTGGTGCCGGTGGAAGAGGAGGGCGTGGTGCTCATGATGTCTTGTGAGAATCGGAGATGAGGGCAATGCGTGGAACGGCGGCAGCCGATTTTACCGCTTATGTTCAAGCGATTGCGGTGGCCGAAACACGGGGCGCCAAGTGCGCGATACGGGCACGGCCTTCGGTCTCACTTTGCCGGTCCGGCCTGCTGGGGAAACGACTGCGCCACGAAATCGACGAAGGCCCGCACGCGCGCGGAAAGCTGGTGGCGCTGCGGATAGACCGCATAAATGTCTGCGTCGGGAGTCTGGTACTGCGGCAATACCTGCACCAGACGGCCGCTGCGCAGATAGCCCTCGATATCCCATTCGGCGCGCATCAGGATGCCGTGACCGTCGAGCGCCCAGTTCACTGCGATCTCGCCGTCGTTGGTCGTCAGATTGCCCCGCGTCCTGATCGCTTCGCTGCGCTGATGGCGCCCGCGTCCGCTGGACAGGCGCCATACGCCATAGGCTTCTTCGCCCTGGCGTATGCCGATGCAGTTATGGCGCGTCAGGTCGTGCGGGACTTTGGGTACGCCGTGGCGCGCCAGATAAGCCGGCGCTGCGCACAGCAAACGCCGGTTCGGTGCGATCCTGCGCGCGATCACCCGCGTGTCCGGCGGCGCGCCGAAGCGGATGCACACGTCGAACGCGTCGCCGCTCAGGGCCGGCGGATTCACCGACAGCTGCAATTGCGCCTCGACCTGAGGATATCTTCGGACGAAGCGGGAGATCAGCGGCGCGACGCGGCTGCGCCCGAATCCGAGCGTCGCATTCACCCGCAGCAGCCCCTTGGGCGTCGCCGTCGAGGTGCCGAGCAGTTCTGCCAGATTGTCGATATCGCCGAGGATGCGGCGCGCGTGGCCGAGGTAGAGCTCCCCCTCCGGGGTGAGGCTCATGCGCCGGGTGGTGCGGTTGACCAGGGACACGCCGGCGCGCGCCTCCATCTGCGCGAGGCGCTTGCTCACCGCCGGTGTGGTGATGCCGAGTTCGCGCGCGGCGGCGCTGAGATTCCCGCTGGAGGCGAGCGTGGAGAAAAAGCCGAGGTCGGCGGGCTGGATGCCGCTGCGCATGGCGCTTCAGAGTATTGAATCAAGGTTAATAATGAATTCACTTTAGCGCTGTTCGTGTCGCGCGTCCAGCGCCTAAACTTAATCTGCGGCCATCCCGCCGTCGGAGACCATCAATGAAGACCTATCGCATCGCCACGATTCCGGGAGACGGGATCGGCAAGGAAGTCGTACCGGCCGGCCAGCGCGTGCTCGAAGCGCTGGCTGCCGCGAACGGCCCGTTCCGCTTCGAATTCGAGAACTTCGACTGGGGCGGCGACTACTATCGCAAGCACGGCGTGATGATGCCGGAGAACGGTTTGGACGCACTGCGCGACAAGGACGCCATCCTGTTCGGCTCGGCGGGCGATCCGCACATTCCCGATCACATCACGCTGTGGGGCTTGCGCCTGAAGATCTGCCAGGGCTTCGACCAGTATGCCAATGTGCGTCCTACGCGCATCCTGCCGGGCATCGACTCGCCGCTCAAACGCTGCAAGCCGGAGGATCTCGACTGGGTCATCGTGCGCGAGAACTCCGAGGGCGAATATTCGGGCGTGGGCGGCCGGGTGCATCAGGGCCACCCGATCGAAGTCGCCACCGATGTGTCGATGATGACGCGCACCGGCGTCGAGCGCATTCTGCGCTTCGCCTTCCGGCTGGCCGAATCGCGCCCGAGAAAACACCTGACCGTGATCACCAAGAGCAATGCGCAGCGCCATGCCATGGTGATGTGGGACGAGATCGCGAACCAGATTGCGCGCGAGTTCCCCGGGGTGAAGTGGGACAAGGAACTGGTCGATGCGGCCACCGTGCGCATGGTCAACCGACCGGCGAGCCTCGACACCATCGTCGCGACCAATCTGCACGCCGACATCCTGTCCGATCTCGCGGCGGCGCTGGCCGGCAGTCTCGGCATTGCGCCTACGGCCAATATCGATCCGGAGCGCCGCTATCCGTCGATGTTCGAGCCGATCCACGGCTCGGCCTTCGACATCATGGGCAAGGGGCTGGCGAATCCGGTGGGCACCTTCTGGTCCGTGGTGATGCTGCTCGAGCACCTGGGCGAAGCCGATGCCGCGAAGCGCGTGATGCAGGCGATCGAACGCATCACCGCTGATGCCAGGCTGCACACGCGCGACCTCGGCGGCACGGCGACCACGGCCGAGGTCACCCGCGCCATGTGCGAGGAAATCGCCGCCGCGAAGGGCAAGCAGCGCGCCGCCTGAACCTTTATGCTTGATAGCGCAGGTCCGTTCCATTTAATAACCACAACACATTAGTGAGGAGCCTCGATCGATGAAAAAGCTAGCCGCATTTCTGTGCATGCTCGCCGCGCCCTTGGGCGTTCTTGTCGCACCCCCGGTGCAGGCGCAGGCCTGCCCGGAGAAGCATATCAATTACTACCAGGCCTTCCCCGCGGGGGGCGAATCGGACCTGTCGGCGCGCCACCAGCAGATAGTGCTGAAGAAACGCTGCCCGGCGATCGAAACCATCATTCAGTACAAGCCCGGCGCCGGCGGCGGCCTGATGTGGGCGCAGATGAACCAGCTCGCGGGCGACGGCACCAACATCATCGGCATCAACCTGCCGCACATCGTGTTCCAGCCGATGGAGGGCCAGGTGCAGTACAAAACCGCGGATGTCACGCCGGTGTTCTGGTTCCACTACACCCCGGACGCGCTGGTGGTGCCGGAGTCCAGCCCGATCAAGACCTTCCAGGACTTCATCAAGGTAGCGAAGGCCGATCCCGGCAAGCTCTCGCTCGGCGGCTCCGGGCTCAATTCCGCCAACCACGCCGCGCCCGAGCGCCTGAAGGCC
>JAKAIH010000272.1 GCA_021825225.1 Pseudomonadota bacterium | reverse complement strand
CACCACCCACGGCGATTCGTGCGGCGCATGATCGTGACCGCCGTGGCCGTGCTCGTCCTTGGAGCCATGGCCGGCATCGTGGCCGTGGCCGGCGTCATGCTTGGCGAAGCGCTCCTCGCCGTGGAAGGCGTAGAAGATCAGGCGGAAGGAATACAGCCCGCCGACGAACACGCCGAGGAGCACCATCAGGTAGGCGAAGCCCGCGCCCGGCGTATGCGACAGATGCACCGCTTCCAGGATCGAATCCTTGGAGAAGAAGCCGGCGAAGGGCGGCAGCCCCGCATTGGCGAGCGCCCCGATGAACATGGTGATGTAGGTGATCGGCATGTACTTGCGCAGCCCGCCCATTTTGCGCATGTCCTGCTCGTGGTGCATCGCGATGATCACGGAACCGGCGCCGAGGAACAGCACCGCCTTGAAGAAAGCGTGGGTGGCGAGATGGAACATGCCGACCGAGTAGGCCGAGGCGCCCAGCGCCACCGTCATGTAGCCCAGTTGCGACAGGGTCGAATACGCGATCACGCGCTTGATGTCGTACTGCACCACCGCGATCAGCGCCATGAAGAACGCGGTAATGCCGCCGATCACCAGCACGAAGGACAGCGCCGCCTCCGACAGCTCGAACAGCGGCGACATGCGCGACACCATGAAGATGCCGGCGGTCACCATGGTCGCGGCGTGGATCAGGGCGGAGATCGGCGTCGGGCCTTCCATCGAATCGGGCAGCCAGACGTGCAGCGGAAACTGCGCCGACTTGCCCATGGCGCCGACGAACAGGCAGATGCAGATCACCGAAATCAGCAGCCAGGGCGCGCCCGGAATGATTTCTATGGTGGTCTTGACCATGCCCGGCGCCTGGCTGAACACGCTGGCGTAGTCGAGCGTGCCGAAATGCGCCAGGATCAGGCCGATGCCGATGAGGAAGCCGAAATCGCCGACGCGGTTCACCAGGAAGGCCTTGAGGTTGGCGTAGATCGCGGTCGGCCGGGTGTACCAGAAGCCGATCAGCAGGTAGGACACCAGGCCCACCGCCTCCCAGCCGAAGAACAGCTGCACGAAGTTGTTGGACATCACCAGCATCAGCATGGAGAACGTGAACAGCGAGATGTAGGCGAAGAAGCGCTGGTAGCCCGGATCGTCGGCCATGTAGCCGATGGTGTAGATGTGCACCATCAGCGAAACGAAGGTCACCACCACCATCATCAGCACCGACAGCCGGTCGATGAGGAAGCCGATCTCGAAGCGCGTCGCACCCGAGGTGAGCCAGGTATACACGCTGCCGTTGTACACATTGCCGTTCTGCACATCGAGGAATATCGCCACCGATGCGAGGAACGAGATCGCCACGCCGATGATGGTCACCCAATGGGCGCCGGCACGGCCGATGGCACGCCCGGCAAGACCGGCGATCAGCGCGCCGGCAAGGGGTGCGAGCGGCACCAGCAGATAGAGTTGATGCATCGATGTCATAGCGTTGTGCCGGGTAATGAACGCGGGCCCTGCGGCAGGCGGCGGCGCAGATCCTGCGCCCGCCCGCTCCTCCTGCTTCCCGCCCGTTGTTCCTTGCCCATTGCCTTCCTTTAGCCCTTCAATGCGTTCAGGTCGTCGACGTTGATGGTGGACAGATTGCGGAACAGCACCACCAGGATGGCGAGGCCTATGGCCGACTCCGCCGCCGCCACGGTCAGGATGAAAAACACGAACACCTGCCCCGAAATATCATGCA
Organism: Pseudomonadota bacterium; assembly: GCA_021825225.1. Taxonomy (GTDB): domain Bacteria; phylum Pseudomonadota; class Gammaproteobacteria; order Burkholderiales; family SG8-39; genus 2-12-FULL-64-23. The sequence continues at coordinate 2,977 of JAKAIH010000272.1, read as the reverse complement.
GATAATGCGAGAACGCGATGAAGTTCATGTTCACCGCGAGCAGCATCAGCTCGATCGCCATCAGCAGGATGATCACGTTCTTGCGGTTGAGAAAGATCCCGACCACGCTGATGGCGAACAGCAGCGCGCCGAGGATCAGGAAGTGCGACAGCGACAGCGCGGGAATTACGGGCAGCTGCACGATCAGTTATCCTTCTTTTCGGACGGCATGGAAACGAGGCGCACCCGGTCCGCGCGCTTGACTGCGATCTGCTGCGACGGGTCCTGGTGCTTTCTGTCCTTGCGTCCGCGCAGGGTCAGCGCGACCGCGGCGACGATGGCGACCAGCAGGATCACCGCTGCCAGCTCGAACGGATAGACGTAATCGGTGTACAGAATGCGGCCGAGCTCCTTGGTGTTGCTGTAGCCGGCGCCCGGATCGGCCGGATTCGGCAGATGCTCCAGGCCGAAATATTTCCCGCCCAGGACCAGAATCATTTCGACCACCATCAGCACGCCCACCGCGGCCCCGAGCGGCAGGTAGCTCCAGAAGCCTTCGCGCAGCCGGTCGAGGTTGATGTCGAGCATCATCACCACGAACAGGAACAGCACCATCACCGCGCCGACATAGACCAGCACCAGGACGATGGCGAGGAACTCGGCGCGCAACAGCATCCAGATGCCTGAGGCGGTGAAAAACGCGAGCACCAGAAACAGCACCGCGTGCACCGGATTGCGCGCAGTGATGACGCGCAGCGCCGCGAGCAGCAGGATCGTGGAGAGAATGTAGAAAACGATCGGTTCGATATTCATGAGTTCATCACCGGTAGGCCGCGTCGCTGGCGCGGTCCTTCGCGATCTCTGCCTCGTAGCGGTCGCCCACCGCGAGCAGCATCTCCTTGGTGTAATGCAGATCGCTGCGTTTCTCGCCGTGGTATTCGAGGATGCGCGTCTCGACGATCGAATCGACCGGGCAGGACTCTTCGCAGAAGCCGCAGAAAATGCATTTATTCAGGTCGATGTCGTAGCGCGTCGTGCGGCGCGTGCCGTCGGCGCGCTCCTCCGACTCGATCGTGATCGCCAGCGCCGGGCACACCGCCTCGCACAGCTTGCACGCGATGCAGCGCTCTTCGCCGTTCGGATAGCGGCGCAGCGCGTGCAGGCCGCGGAAGCGGTGCGACTGCGGCGTATGTTCCTCCGGATACTGCACCGTGGTCTTGCGCGCGAACAGGTGCCGCCCGGTCACGGCCATGCCCTTGAGCAGTTCCAGCAGCAGGAAGGTCTTGAAGAACTCGCGGATTTTCTCAGCCATGGCCATTTATCTCCAGATTGAGAAAGGGGTCTGCATCCAGGCGGCGATCAGCACCAGCCACACGATGGTCAGCGGAATGAATACTTTCCAGCCAAGGCGCATGATCTGGTCGTAGCGATAGCGCGGGAAGGTGGCGCGGAACCACAGGAACAGGATCAACACGCACAGGACCTTGCCCAGCAGCCAGAAGAAGCCCGGGATGGCGTTGAACAGGGTCGAATCCAGCGGCGCAGCCCAGCCGCCGAAGAACATGATGGCGGTCAGGAAGGAGACCAGGATCATGTTGGCGTACTCGGCCATGGAGAACACGCCGAACAGCATGCCGGAATACTCGACGTGGAAGCCGACGATTTCCGATTCACCCTCGGCCATGTCGAACGGCGCACGCTGCGTCTCGGCCACGCCGGAGATGAAGTACACCAGCAGCATGGGCGCGAGCGGCAGCCAGTTCCACGACAGGAAGTTGAGCCCCATACTGGCGAAATAGCCCTTTTCCTGGCCGCCGACGATATCGCTGAGGTTGAGGCTTTGCGACACCATCAGCACGCACACCAGGGCGAAGCCCATGGCGATTTCGTAGGACACGATCTGCGCCGCGGCGCGCATCGCGCCGAGGAAAGCGTATTTCGAGTTCGACGCCCAGCCGGCGACGATGATGCCGTAGACGCCCATCGAGGTGATCGCCATGATGTAGAGCAGCCCGGCATTGACGTTGGCCAACACTACCTGCGGGCTGAACGGCACCACCGCCCAGGCGGCCATCGCCACCGTTAGAGCGACGATCGGCGCCAGCACGAACAACACCTTGTCGGCGCCCGACGGGATAATGATTTCCTTGAACACCAGCTTGACGCCGTCGGCGATCGGCTGCAACAGGCCCAGGGGGCCGACGCGGTTGGGGCCGATGCGCACCTGCATATAGCCGATGACCTTGCGCTCGAGCAGGGTCAGATAGGCGACGGCGCCGAGTATCGCTCCGACCATAACCCCGATCAGGACCGAGGTCTTGACCAGGGTGAACACGGCCGCGCCCAGCTCCGGGCCGAGCATGCCCTGGGCGAATGTCAGCCCGGTGGCGATGATTTTTGCGTACAACCCGAGCAGGTCCATTACCGCGGCTCCACGCTGAGTTCGCCCGACATCGGGCCCAGCTTGCTGGTCGCCGCATGCGCCGCAGCCAGGCGCACGCAGTCGCGCGGCAGGCGGTCGTCGAGCGCGGCGTTCACCGCGGCCTCGCCTTCACCCTGGCGCACCTTCACCGCCTGCCCCTCTTTCAGGCCCAGCCTGGCGAGCAGCGCGGAATTCATCCAGGCGCGCGGAGTCGCGGCATCGCGGGTCTGCTGCAGCGAGCCGGCGCGGCGCACGATCGCGTCGCTGAAATGGATGGGAACGTCGGCCACTCTTTGGAGGCCTCCGGCGATGCGCTGCAATCCCGCGGACGCGGCCGGCGCCTGCAAGGCAGCGCCGTTGAGCCGGTTGTCGAGCCTGTCCGCGAACTGATCGGGCGTGCCGATCTCGTCGCGCACCTGCTCGCTGCTGTTGTAGTCGAAACCGGGAAGCTCGAGCAGGTTGCCGAGCACACGCAGCACCTTCCACGCCGGACGCGCTTCGCCCAGGGGCTTGACCACGCCGTTGAAGCTCTGCCGGCGGCCTTCGGCGTTGACGAAGCTGCCCGAGGTCTCGGTG
>JAKAIH010000271.1 GCA_021825225.1 Pseudomonadota bacterium | reverse complement strand
CCCGGGCGAGTGCGGCGGGCCGCCGACGGCGCGGTCTATGCATCGCGCTCTACGCACGGAGGCGACGCAAATGAGCCTAGGAGCAGGGGCCCCGCGGAGCGGGGATGCGACCCGGGTGAGTGCGGCGGGTCGCCGACGACGGGGTCTATGCATCGCGCTCTACGCACGGAGGCGACGCAAATGAGCCTAGGAGCAGGGGCCCCGCGGAGCGGGGATGCGACCCGGGTGAGTGCGGCGGGTCGCCGACGACGGGGTCTATGCATCGCGCTCTACGCACGGAGGCGACGCAAATGAGCCTGCTGCGCGGATCGTGGCGGCGCTGGCCGCTGCTGCTCCTGTCCTTGGCGGCGGTGCATGCATCGGCGGCGGAAGTGGACAGCTTCGACGCCTCCGCCTACGAAAAGAAAGCGTTCGAGATCGGTGGCTACCTGCAGCACAAGCAGGAGGATTTCGCCCTCAACCGTTCCGGCGCCTTTTACAAGCTCGGCAACTATAACCAAGCGCAGCGCGACAGTCTCGATCGCAACACCGAAACGCTGGAGCTGGTCGGCAAGCTGCGCCAGGGCATCGGCACTTTCGACTTCCACACGCATTCGGATGTGCAGCGCGACCAGTTGGCGCACGACCATAGCAACGTGCTGTATGAAGGCGCTTACTCGATCAGGCCCGATCCGGGTATCACCATCGAGGCCGGAAAGCGCACCCTGCGCTGGGGCAAGGGCTACGCCTGGAACCCGATCGGCTTCGTCGAGCGGCCCAAGGACCCGAACGACCCCGATCTATCGCGCGAAGGCCTGGTAATGGCGAACAGCGACCTGATTTTCAATCGGGACGGGCCTTTGCAGACGATCGCCTTCACACCGGTGCTCTTGCCCGTAGGCAGGGATGTCAACAGCGACTTCGGCGCGCACGGTCATTTGAACCCTGCGGCCAAGCTCTACCTGCTGTATCGCGATACCGACATCGACTTTGCCTGGCAGGGGCAAGGCAGTAGGCCGGGCCGGTTCGGCATGGACTTTGCCCGCAACCTCAGCTCGAATTTCGAGATTCACGGCGAATGGGCGCGCATTCAGCAGTTCGCCCGGCACGTCACCGACAGCGCCGGCCGTGTCACGACCGAAGTCGGCAACGCGACCAGCTATCTGCTCGGGCTGCGCTATCTCACGGAGAAGGACACGACTTACATCGCGGAGTATTACCGCAACGGTACGGGTTACTCCGAGCAGGAAGCCAGTCAGTACTATCAGCTCGTCGAAACGGCATTCGCGCAATTGCAGCAGACCGGCAAGAGCATGCTGTTGCCGAAGGCGCTCTCATTGAGCCAGGGCGCTTACGGACGGCCGAATCCGGGCAAGGATTACCTTTACTTCCGCGCGCAGCAAAAGGATGCGCTGGGCATCGTCTATTTCCAGCCTGCGATCACCGCGATGCTGAACTGGCAGGACCGCAGCTACCAGATCACGCCCGAGCTTCTGTACTCGGGGGTGAAGAATCTCGACCTGCGCCTGCGATTATTCATGCTGCAGGGCGCCAGCCTGACGGACTTTGGTGAAAAGCAGAACTCGCGTAAGCTCGAGTTTTATGCCCGCTATTATTTCTGAGCGCAAAGCCGGGCAGATACCGTACCAGGCCGCAGGCGTTGGAACGTTGAAACCATACCGCGAACCGCCTCAAGTGAGCTTCGCCACCGAATACTTTTCGCAACTGGAACGCTTTGCCATGCGCGATCCCTTGCCCCGCGTGCGTGCCCTGCACCTGCCGCCGGGGCGCCACGCGCAGGACAACAGGGGCGAATTCTGCGCGCTGGAACTCGAAGACGGGTCTATCGGCCTGTCCTTCGTCCTGCTCGACGACACGCTGGAGCGGCTGCTCGACGGGGCTGAAGGCTTGGGCCTTGCCGGCGCCGATGCGCTGGGGCTCGCCCGCCGCTATGCCGCGGATAGCGGCATGTGGAAGACCCTGGGCTTTGCCGCTGCCAACGCGCTCACGCGCTGCCTGTTCGACCGGGCCGGATTTCGGCCCGCGGACAGTGCGGATTCGATCGGGCATTTGAATCCGCAACCGGGCGAACATATCGGCATGATCGGGAAATTCACGCCGCTGCTGCGGCGCATCGTCGACAGCGGGGCCAGGCTCACGATCGTCGAACTCAAGCCGGAGCTGGTGGGCGAGCACGATGGCTATCGCGTGACGCTGGATGCCGGGGAACTCGCCGACTGCGGCAAAGTCGTCTCGACCAGTACGCTGCTTCTGAATGACAGCGTCGATCGCATGCTCGCCTGCTGCCGCAACGCGCGCTGGTTCGCCATGATCGGCCCGAGTGCCGGCTGTCTTCCCGACGCTCTGTTTGCCCGTGGCGTCACGCTGGTCGGAGGCAGCTGGATCAGGGACAGCGACGGATTCACCTCTGCGCTGAGGCGCGGCGCATCCCTTGGCGACTACGCGAGCAAATTCGCGCTGGACGCCGGCAGCTATCCGGGATTCGATGCACTGCTCGCGCGCGCTGCCCGCGCTATTCGGCAGTGAGCTGCTCAGGCACGCGGCAGATCCAGTGCGTTTCTAGTCGTCCTGGCTAACGTTTTGTACAGCTGAGTATCGGCCGCCATTTCCATGTCTATGGTGAATTGCGGCACCCACTTGGTTAGATGATCGTTTAGAAACATTTGGTCAATTCGCATGCAATCGGATTGCCGCCCGTTCTCATCAGCCGCCCGCTCGTAGAGGAGGGCAAGAAAATTCAGCTCGATACCGATGTGGTCGGGCATGACGCCGGTTTCCTCGACGCTTAGACCGAAAGCGGCGTAGATTCGCCGCACCTCATCGGCGGCATCCTGCATCATCAGTTTTGCTTGCGAGCGGTAGACGGATTCCCATGGCGGGCAGGGCAGCTTGTACGGACCGATAAACAGCCGCGTGTAGTCCCATAGCAGGTCTTCCAGAATCCTGTCGGAAGCGGTGTCGATCGCGTTCAGTGCGTCCCTGAGCTCATCGAGACCCATGCCGTCGTCGCTGAGCAAGGACATCCAACCGGCGATGGTCTCACGCGAAGGTTTGCACAGATACATGCTGCTGAGCAGTTTCAGCACGCCTGGCTGGCCGATGCTGCACGCCATCGATATCGCCGCAGTGCGCGCGACCGTTTCGGGATGGACGGTTTGGGCTATGCTCGTCATATGGCGCTACTTGTTCTCGGAAAAGCGTACCGACGGGCTCGTGAGCTTGGGATCGGCGAAGCCGGGTAGCTCGTTCTTCAACGGCCGCCGATATATTTCCTCCGGGGTCGTTTGCGCCACGATATCGGACATCTTCCCATGCCACAGCGCATACCCCATGCAGCTGCGCACGCACGCCGGAGCAAGGCCCGCGCGCAAGCGGTGAATGCACAGAGTGCATTTGTCCATCTTGCCCGATTGCTCGTTGAATTGTGGCGCGCCGTAAGGACAAGCTGCGGCGCAGCGCTTGCAGCCGTTGCACTTGTCCTGATCGATCAGCACCGCGCCGAATTGCGGTTCCTTGGTGATCGCACCGACGGGACAGGATTTTATGCACGCCGGGTCCTCGCAGTGGTTGCACGCTGTGGAAATGTAGCGGGCCTTGGGGTTCGGATATTTGCCTTCCTCGCGGATGATGACCCGGCGCCGGCGCACGCCGACGGGGAGGTCGAACTCCTGTTTGCATGCCGCCTCGCACGCCCTACAGGCGATGCAATTGTTTTCGTTGTAGTACCAGCCGACTTGATTAGGATTTTTTTCCATGTCTATCTCCTGCCTACGCCTTGATCAGCCGGACGCCGATTTCTTTGTGCACGGCCATCCCGGATGCTTTCTCGGACACGCCAGCCAGGAACACGCCGTCTGCCGTTCCTGCGGGGCACCAGGTGTTGATCTTATTCAGGGATCCCCGGGCGATTTTCCCGAATCCCCAGTGGCCGTAGCCGTGCTGCAAAGCCACAACTTCGGGATGGATCCGCTCCGTGACCTGGACCGTGGCCTTCTCCTTGCCATAGGGCGATTCCAACCAGATCGCGCCACCGTCCTTGATCCCGAGGCGCGCCGCGGTCTCGGAATTAATGAGCAGCGGATTGTCCGGCTTCATCTCCATCAGCCGCTCGTTGTTGAACGTGCGCGAGTGGGTGTGCTCGGACTGCTTGAAATTCACCAGGTAGAACGGGAACTCGGTGGTGGGCTTGTAGATCGGCTCGACGAAATCGGGAAGGGGATTGAGCCCCTTCTTCTCCATTTGCTCGGAATAGAATTCGATCTTCTTCGTGGGGGTGGCGAAGCCGTTTTTCTTGTATTTCTCATACTGCGTCGCCCCGCCGATAAACACGCCGCCGGGCAGCGCCAGCATCTCGTCCAGAGTCTTGCCGATGGGGCCGTTTTTCAGCTGGTCGTTGATGTATTCCGGATAGGTGTCCGGCAAGCTTTTCCCGTCCTTGTCCTTCAAGCCCATCTTCTTGGCAAGAGCCAGGATGAACTCCTGTTCGGTCATCCCGTTGATGACGGACTTGACGACGGGCTGCCGGATGGACGTGGCGGGGAACGTGACCCAGTTCACGTTCACCTCCCAGCGCTCCAAGTAATGGCTGCCCGGGATGACAAGGTCGGCCAGCCGCGCCGTCTCGCTCATCATCGTATCGAACACGACGATATAGTCCAGCTTCTTGAGCGCCTCGATGTTCTTCTCGGTATTGGGGACGGACATGACGAAGTTCTGGAAC
>JAKAIH010000270.1 GCA_021825225.1 Pseudomonadota bacterium | reverse complement strand
CTTGTCCGCCCTGCCCTCCCCGGCCAGTTGCGCCAGCGCCGGCCCGCCCGGATAGCCCAGGCCGAGCAGTTGCGCGGTCTTGTCGAAGGCTTCGCCCGCGGCGTCGTCCACGGTTTCGCCCAGAAGCTCGTATTCGCCGACCGCGCCGACACGCATGAGCTGCGTGTGTCCGCCCGAGACCAATAGCGCAACGAAGGGAAAGCGCGGCGGCTTGGCGGCGAGGAGTGGCGACAGCAGATGACCTTCGAGGTGATGGATGCCGAGCGCGGGAATGCCGAGCGTGAACGCGAGCGCATTGGCGACGCTGGTGCCGACGAGGAGCGCGCCGGCCAGCCCCGGCCCCTGGGTGTAGGCGACGGCGTCGATGTCCGCGAGCGCAGCCCCCGCCTCGCGCATCACCTGGCGGATCAGCGGCAGCACGCGCCGGATGTGGTCGCGCGAAGCGAGTTCGGGCACCACGCCGCCGTATTCCTGGTGCATGGCGATCTGGGTATGCAGGGCGTGCGCGAGCAGACCGCGCTCGCTGTGATACAGCGCGATGCCGGTTTCGTCGCAGGAGGTCTCTATGCCCAGGATCAGCATGGGGCGGAATTCAGAGCGTTCAGGATCGTCCCTGGCGGTAAGGTGCGGATGCGGTCCGATATGATACGCGACTCTGTTTGGCCGGCGCGCGATGAAAGCGGCGACCGCTGTGGGAGCGGCGCCCGCGCCGCGATCGGTACCAGCGCCAACTGCGATCGGCGCGGGGGCGGGCCTCCCGCTTGAAACAGCCCTTGTCCCGCCCCGGAAAGTGCTGATATAATTCACGGTTTTCCGCCCAAGTAAAAGCCGGAGTATTGATGCCTACCGTACGAGTCAAGGAAAACGAGCCGTTCGAAGTGGCGCTGCGCCGCTTCAAGCGCACCATCGAAAAGACCGGGCTGCTGACCGAGCTGCGCGCACGCGAGTTCTACGAGAAGCCCACCGCGGAGCGCAAGCGCAAGCTGGCCGCAGCCGTCAAGCGCCACTACAAGCGCATCCGCAGCCAGCAACTCCCGCCCAAGCTGTTCTAGCCGTCACCGGCCGCGGGCGGCGCGCAAGCCCGTTCCCGCCCGACCGGTCACGCACCGCCACTACGCGGATGTCGCTCAAGGCAAAAATCACCGAAGACATGAAGGCCGCGATGCGCGCCAAGGATGCGGCGCGCCTGTCGGCGATCCGCCTGCTGCTGGCGGCGATGAAGCAGCGCGAGGTGGACGAGCGCATCGAACTCTCCGATGCGGACATCCTCGCCATCATCGAGAAGATGCTGAAGCAGCGCCGCGACTCGGTGGCGCAATTCGAGGCGGGCGGCCGCCAGGATCTGGCCGACGTGGAAAAATTCGAAATCGGCGTGCTCTCCGGCTATATGCCGCAACAGCTGTCGGAGGCGGAAATCGCCGCAGAAGTAGCAGCCGCGGTCGCGGCGTCCGGCGCCAAGGCGATGCAGGACATGGGCAAGGTCATGGCGCTGCTCAAGCCCAAGCTTGCCGGCCGCGCCGACATGGCCAAAGTATCCTCGCTGGTCAAAGCCAAGCTCAGCTAAGCAAGGCGTGCAGGGCGCAGTAGCGCAGCGTATTGCGCCAGACGGCTTGGCCTATTGCACCTCACCCGCGCCAAGAGCGCTATGCTTTTTGGCTTGCATTCCGGCCGAAATAGGCTATAAAGAAGCCATATTCCCCAGGCGCAGATGCCGGGGAAATTTTTTTCCAGGCCCCCGTTCCCAGCCCCCAGCCGCGCGTGATTTCCGATTCCTTCAAACGCGATTTACTCAATCGCGTCGATATCGTCGATATCATTCAGCGCCATCTGCAGCTGAAAAAAGCCGGCGCCAACTACAGCGCCTGCTGTCCCTTCCATAACGAGAAATCGCCCTCGTTCACGGTCAGCCCGACCAAGCAGTTCTATCACTGTTTCGGCTGCGGTGCGCACGGCGATGCGATCGGCTTCCTCATGGAGTATTCGGGCCTGGGTTATATCGAAGCGATCAAGGAACTCGCGGCCGGCGCCGGCATGACCATGCCGGAATTCGAGCCGCGCTTCGGCAAGAAGAAGGAAGAAAGCGGCCCCGATCTGTACGACATCATGCGGCGCGCCACGCAGTATTACCGCGATCAGTTGAAGGCCTCGCCGCATGCGATCGAGTACCTCAAGCGCCGCGGCCTGTCGGGCCAGATCGCGGCGCACTTCGGCATCGGCTATGCGCCCGACGGCTGGCAGAATCTGCAGGCCGTGTTCCCGGATTACGGCGACAAGAGCCTCAAGGAAGCGGGCCTGGTGATCGAAAACGACGCGGGCAAGCGCTACGACCGATTCCGCGACCGCATCATGTTCCCTATCGTCAACCAGCGCGGCTTCGTCATCGGATTCGGCGGGCGCGTGATCGGCGCGGGGGAGCCCAAATACCTCAACTCGCCGGAGACGCCGCTGTTCGAGAAGGGACGCGAACTCTACGGACTGCCGCAGGCGCGCCAGGCGATACGCGATGCCGGCCGCGTGCTGGTGGTCGAAGGCTATATGGACGTGGTGGCGCTGGCGCAGCACGGCGTGGGCTATGCGGTGGCGACGCTGGGGACCGCGACCACGCCGGTGCATGTGCAGAAGCTGTTGCGCCAGACGGATGAAATCGTATTCAGCTTCGACGGCGACACCGCCGGCCGGAAAGCGGCCTGGCACGCCCTGGAGCTGAGCCTGCCGGCGACGCTCGACAACAAGGCGATGCGTTTCCTGTTCCTGCCCGAAGGCGAGGACCCGGACAGCTATGTGCGCGCCAAAGGCACGGCGGCGTTCGAGGAGCTCGTCGCCCGCGCCGAGCCGCTCTCGGCCTATCTGCTGGCGCAACTGCGCGCGCGCGTGGACACCAACACGGCGGAAGGGCGCTCGCGCCTGGTGCACGAGGCCAAGCCCCTGCTCAAGAGCGTGGCCGCGCCGGGGCTGCAGCTGCAATTGCTGAAGCAGGTGGCGGACATCGCCGGCATGAGCCAGGAGGAAGCCGAACGGCTGTGCGAACTGCGCCGCAGTGCGCCGGCGCCGGGGGCGTGGCAGCGCCCCGCACCGACCAAGGTCGCGCGTGCCGCGGTCAAGAGTTTTGAACTGAGCCTGCTGGAATATGTCCTAACCAAACCTGCGCTTGCAGCCGAGCTGTCCGGCGATATCATCCGCGGCGGGAACCTCGAGGCGAAGGCCCTGCTTGCCCTGTGCGAGTACGTGAGCGCCAACCCCGACGTTGACTCCGAAGTGATGCTGATCGATCACTTTCGCGGAAGTCCCTACGAAACCCTGCTCAAACAGGTCCGTTCAGAGCTCATGGTCCTGGGGCTCACGCCCGAGCAGGCTGAAGGCGCGTTCCGCGATGCCCTGCCCGGGCTGGAACGCCGGCGCATTCACGAGCAGTTGAATGAGTTGCAGCGCAGGAACAAGGCGGGTGCGCTGAGCCCGGCGGACATAGAGATGATGAACGCGCTGACCAAGCGCCTGGCGGCGCTGGACCGGCCCCCGGGAGCGAACCGCCCTGTGGTATAATTACCGGCTTTTTTCCAATACTTCACCGACTTAGGACAAGCTCATGGCAGCACACCAAGCCAAGAAATCCGTCTCAGCCGCAAAAGCGAAGGCCAGCCACAAGAACGCCGCGCCGCCGAAGAAGAAGACTGCGGCAGGGACCAAGCCTCTGTCCAAGAACAAGGCTGCGGCCAAAACGCGGCCTTTGGCCAAGGCGAAGCCGCCGGCCAAGTCCAAGCCTCTGGCGAAGAAGGCCAAACCTTCAGTCAAGGCGGCCGCGCCGGCGAAGGTCAAGCCCCAGGCAGGCAAACCGCATGCCCCCGGCAAGGACAAGACCGCGGCGAATCCGCCCGTAGCAGGCAAGGCCGAGCCGCAGGAGAGCGCCGCGGCGAAGCCGCAGCAGTCGGCCAAGCAGATCGCCAAGCAAATCGCCAAGCAGCAGGCAGCGAAGCTCACGGCGAAGCAGAAGGCTGACCTGCGCAAGGGCGAGCAAAAACCGGAGGACGTCGAGGCGCGGCGCACGCGCCTGAAGAACCTGATCAAGCTGGGCAAGGAGCGCGGCTTCCTCACCTACTCCGAAATCAACGATCACCTGCCCGACGACCTGGTGGACGCGGAGCAGATCGAGTCCATCATCACCACCTTCAGCGACATGGGCATCCAGGTCTACGATGCCGCGCCGGATGCGGAATCGCTGCTCATTTCCGAGAACGCGCCGGCGGTCGTCCCCGATGAAGACGCCGAGGAAGAAGCCGAGGCCGCGCTGTCCACGGTCGATCCCGAATTCGGCCGCACCACCGACCCGGTGCGCATGTACATGCGCGAAATGGGCTCGGTCGAGCTGCTCACGCGCGAGGGCGAGATCGAGATCGCCAAGCGCATCGAAGACGGCCTGAAGCACATGATCCAGGCGATTTCGGCCTGCCCGACCACCATCGCCGAAATCCTCGCGCTCGCCGGCAAGGTCGCGCGCGACGAAATGCGCGTCGACGAACTGGTCGACGGATTGATCGACCCGAACGCCAAGAACGAGCCGGTCGCAGAGCTCGCCGAGGTGGCGGTCGAGGAGGAAGAAGAGGAGGAGGAGGAAGAAGAGCTCGACGAAGAGGCGCAAAACGCCGCCATCACCGCGAGCCTGCAGCAGCTCAAGGACGATGCGCTCGCGCGCTTCGACGTCATCCATCGCCTGTTCGAGAAAAAGAAG
>JAKAIH010000269.1 GCA_021825225.1 Pseudomonadota bacterium | reverse complement strand
GCCTTCGGCTGCTGCGCTTCTGCGATTTCGTCGCCGCTGCGGCCTTCGAGCTTCGGCGTGATGTTGTCCGCGATCCACTTCGGATCCCACCACTCCACCGGCAACACGGCGACGCCGTCCAGATAGACGCCGTAGTGCAGGTGATCGCCCGCGGCCAGGCCGGTCTCGCCGGTCTTGCCGAGGATCTGCCGCTGCTGCACCGAGTCGCCCACCTTGACGTCGATCGAACTCATGTGGCCGTAGAGCGTAAACAGGCCGAGGCCGTGATCGAGGATGACCGCATTGCCGTAAATGCCCAAGTCGCCGGTGAACGCGACCTTGCCGCTGTTGGCGGCCTCGATCGGATAATGCTTGGTGACGGACAGGTCGTAGCCGAGGTGGAAAGCGGTGTCGATCGGCTCGCCGTTGTAGGTGTAGGTGCGCGAGTCGGCGAAGTTGGCCTCGACCTTGGAGTTGCTCAGCTGGCTGAACGCGCCGTGCCAGAGCAGGGTCGGCGTGGCTTTGCTCGTCACCTCCGTGATCTTGTCTTCATTCACCTTTCTGAGCCCTTTGTTGATGCGCACGAAGATCTCCTGCGGCGTCCCCTGGCGCGCGGCGGGATCGGTCAGCAGGGGTGTGATCTTCTGCAGAAAGGCGTCGGACAGGGCGATCGTGCTCTTCCTGTACTTCACGTCCTTGAGTTCGTAGACGAGCGGCATTTCCCTGCTGTTGCCGGCCTTGTCGGTTGCGATAATCTGCGCCTTCGCCTCCGGCGGCACGTCATAGGCATGCGCAAAAAACGCGAGGAAGTAATCCGGGTGCCCTTTGATCTGCCCCGGGAAGCCCGGGAAGAAATGTTTGCCGAGCCTGACCCCGCTCGTCGCCGTATCGGCGGAGGCCTTGTACACGATCACGCCGACGCCGCCGAAGTTGACGTAGCGGTCGTCGGCGACCAGTTCGATCGTGGGCGGGGTGAGGTCGATGGTGAGATTCTTCTGCACCACCGTCTCGTTGCCTTTGAAAAAATTCCACAGCGAGGCGTCGTGCGCGACGACGCGCAGGACGGCGGGGCCTTCCTTGACGCCTGCGAGCTTGGCCGGCAAGGCGAGCGCAATCTTCTTCACGGCGAGCGGCTGAGCGTACTGCTCGGAGGCCAGCGTGAGCTCGGTGCCGCCCACGGACAGCGTCGCGCTCACCGACTTCAGGCCGGCGCCGCGATCGCTGACGACGGCCTCCATCGGCGCGAGGCCCAGCGCGTCGGTCTGCGGCAGCGTGATTTGCGGCGCCTCTCGTTCGAAGCGCGGTCCCAGGTAGTATGCGGCGGCGGCAAGCCCGGCGATGACGATCAGAAAAATGAATACAAGCGCCGGGAACCTTCTTCCGGGCTTTTCGGATTCCAAATTGCTCATGTTGTGTTTTCGAATAGAGGGGATGGGAAAACCAGGTGCGGATTATCGCTCGATTGCAGGGCAATAGGTGTCCTGCGGGAGAAAGTCAGTAGACCGCGCGGCGTCGAAACAGTTCGACTCGTCGCCGGGTTGTTTGCATTTGCCGCATTCCGGGCCGGGGCCAGGCCCGGTCAGGCGCTCGGCACGATCTTGCCGAAATGCGCATTGGCGCGCATGCAGGCGAGCGCCAAGGGCCCAGGTTTCCCTGGGCCCCTGATCGCGTGTCATCATCGGTGGCGTCTCGGCTTGTTCGAGTTCGAGACGCCATCCTGCTCGAGCCCTTGCGGCCCTTAGCGCATCAAATGTTCGGCGTTGCCAGGTAGGCTGCGATATCCGCCAGGTTCTGGCTCGTCAGGCCGGAGTACTTGCCCATGCCGCCGAAATTGCTGCTGATCGCGCTTTGGATGACGCTCGGGTTGTTCGCGCCGGCCAGCACATTCATGCTCGCGGGCACCGTACCGTGACAGCTGCCGCAACCATTGCTCGCGTAGAGCGCCTTGCCGTTGCTCGCGGACGCCGTGCCTGCCGCGCCGGTCACCGCAAAGGTGCGCGTAACGGTCGCGGCCGCTGCGAAGCTGCTGTTGCCGGCTTGATTGGCCGTGACCGTGCAATCGCCTGCCGCGAGCGATGTCAGCGTATTCCCGCTCAGCGTGCAAACTGCGGGGGTCGTCGACGCCAGAGTCACCGTCAGGCCCGAACTGGAAGTGGCCGTCAGCGTGACACTGCTACCCGCGGTCTGCGCACCCGGGCTGGCAAAGCTTATGGTTTGCGTCGGCAGGACGGCGCCCGAAGCCGACGCAACCGTGAACTTCACGACGACGGTGGGCGCCGCGTTGTAAGTCGCGTCACCCTGTTGATCCGCGCTCAGGCTGCAGGCGCCTGCCGCGACGAGCGTCAGCGCAGTGCCGTTCACCGTGCATACTGCCGGGGTCGTCGAACTGATGGTTACGGGCAGGCCGGAACTCGCGCTCGCCGACAATGCCGGCGGCGTCGTGCCCAGGGTCTGATCGCCGGGCGAGGTAAAGCTGATGGTTTGCGCGACCAATGCCGTCCCGGTGCCGGCGCCGGCGCCGTTCGCCATATAGGTGGCGATGTCGTCCGCCATGGCGGTGGTGACCGTATTCGCGAGAGCGCCCATGCCGCCTGCGTTCTCCTTGATCGCGTTCAGGATCTTGGCGGCGTTGACTGCGTCGGGCATGCGCGTGCCGTGACAGCTCTGGCAGTTCGTTGCATAGGCGGTCTTGCCCGCGGCGGCGTCCCCGGGCCGCCCGGTGCTCGTCGTCAGGCCGCGGCTCTCGTGACCGGACTTCATTTCGTTTTCCATTTTCTGCAGCGTGGTCTTCTGCTCCTTCAGCTTCTCCTGAATCCGGTCGAGCACGGCGTCCTGATCGTCGCCCTGGCGCGATCCATTGGCCGCCTGCAATTTGCTGCCTATCGGGTCGTCCGGCAGATGGGTGACATCCACGCCTTTCGCCTCAAGCTCCGTCTTGACCGTCTGCATGACAGTGCGAACGCGCTCCGCGGTATAGGACTTGACTTCGTTGGCGTCGAATTTGTCGTAAGCATCGGCGGCAGCGCCGGTGGAGCTCAAATTGGCCACCATCATGTCGGTTACCGGCGTGATGTTGACGGTGCCCGTAGCCTGTACCAGCGAATGCAGCTTCTGCGCGGATCCTGTGGAAGGATCGACATAGTCCACGCGCGCCACGCAGGGCAGCGTGGACTTGCTCACGTCGACGCTATAGCTGCCGTCGGCGAGCGTCTTGACCGCGGCTGGGTCAACTGCAGCGCATTTGAGGCTCACGCTGCCGTTGGCGATAGCGAGACCGGTCGCCGCAACGCCGCTCACGGTGGTACCCGCAGCAGCACCGATGCCGCCTGCCCCGCCTCCGCCTCCACCGCACGCGGCCAAAGCTGCGGCCAGCGCGGTAGCCGCAAGTGCCCCGTTCAGTCTCTTCAAATTGTTATGCATCGTCGTACTCCTTGTAGGTGTGCACATCGCGCGAACCGCCGGTCCACGCCGTTTGAGCCAGGCCGCGACCCGGCTTTCGCTTTCCCGTCCCTGTCCGGGTCGGTGCGCGCCGCAGGTCTAGCCTATTGCCTGGCCGCATTATACGTGGGAAATTATCCCATGTTACAATCCCCGGGTGTGATAAACTGCACAGCGCCTACGAAATAATGCCGCTTCGAGTGCCGACGAACCGCTAGCCCGTATGGGTAGACCGCCCCGCAATCTGCCGTCCAACCCGCCGAGCGCGCACATTGCGCCGCCGCCCGACGAGGTATTGCGTGCGCTCGACAGCGTGCTCGCGCCGCTGCTGCGCCTGCTCTTGGCGAGCGGCCTCGACTACACGCGCGTGGCCGCAGAACTGAAGCCGCTGTTCATCGAACAGGCGCGGCTGGAACTGCTGCGCCGCGGCCAGGCCGACACGAATTCGGCGATCAGCCTGTTGAGCGGCGTACACCGCAAGGACGTGCGCGAGTGGCGCGAAAACAGACTGGGCGCGCGCATCACGCAGAGCACCTCCATTAGTTCGCAGATGTTCGCGCGCTGGGTGCAGGACCCGCTTTACCGCGACCGGCGCAAGCGCCCGAAGCCGCTGCCGCGGCTCGGCGCCGCACCCTCGTTCGAAACCCTCGCGCGCAGCGTCACCCAGGACGTGCACCCCTACACCCTGTTGAACGAGCTCATGCGCCTAGGGCTGGTCAGAGTGGAATCGCGCAAGGGCGAGGATTTTGTCGTGCCGAATCGCGACGGCTTCATTCCGCCCGCGGGCTCGCGTGAACTGCTCGAGTTGTTCGCCGGCAATTTGTCCGACCATGCGAGCACCGCGGTGTCGAATCTGGTGGGCGGCGCGCCCGAGCTCGAGCAAAGCGTATTCGCCGAGGGCATCACGCGCGAATCGGCCGAGGCGCTGGGCGCGCTCGCACGCAAACTCTGGACGCATGCGCGCAGCGAGATGATCGCCGAAGCCAGCCGGCGCTATGCCGCCGACCGCGGGCGCGAGGACGCGACCTATCGTGCGCGCTTCGGCGCGTATTTCTGGGATCAGGACAAGCAAACCGAGCAAGGCGCCGCGGACGCGCCGCAAAAAGGGAGCGCAGGATGAAAAAAATTAAGTGGCTCGTCTCGACGTTCTGCGCGCTGGTCGCCCTCGCACTGGGCGGCTGCGGCGGCGCAGGCGGTGGCGCCGTATCGACGGCCCTCAGCGGCGGCGTCGGCACCGGCGGCACCGGCATCGTCTTCGGTGCAATTACCGGCTTCGGCAGCATCGTCGTGGACGGCACGGCCTACAGC
>JAKAIH010000268.1 GCA_021825225.1 Pseudomonadota bacterium | reverse complement strand
ATGGCCGGGATGAGCTTGCAGGAATTCGCGGTAGGCCTCGGCCTCATCCGAGTGCCGGTGCAGCGCAGCCAGCGCCCTTGCCCTGGCTGCGCAGGCCGCGAACAGGTCCGGAGCGTAATGCAGGGCGAGATGAAAGTAGTCCAGGGCCCCGGCCGCATCACCCGCGGCAAGCTGGGCCAGGCCCATGCGGTAGTTCAGGTCCGCGTCATCGGGGGACGCGGACAGCGCCGCTTCGAGCGCGGTGCGCGCGCCCGGCTGCGCCGGTGCCATCGCCTGGGCCGGCTCACCGCCGCGCCGGTGCTCTCCCCGCACGAGCCAGCGTTTCAGCCTGCTCAGCATGGACGCCTATCCCGCAAATCGGCCGGCTTGGTGCTACGCAAGGGCGTAGAGCATGGCGTCGCGCTCGGCGCGCCACTCGTCGGCCAGGGGACAGTCCGCATATTCGGGAAAATACGGTCCGCCGATGGTGTAATGCGCAAGCGCAATGTCCTCGACCTGCGCGTCGTAGCCCACCAGATGGTTCCAGCGGTGCGGCAGCTCTCCTATTAATGCGTCGCTCTCCAGCCACTTGAACTGGTGCAGTTCCAGGCCGCTTGCCGTATTCACGTAGTCCGGGGTCAGCGCGCGGCACCTGGCGTTATTGAACAGCATTACGCTGGACCAGTTCTTCTTCGCATACGCCGTCTGCGCCGCACCCAGAAACTTTACGCTCTCCCTCGGTTTGTGGTCGTGCTTGACCACCTGCACGGCATAGCGATCGTCACGCAGGTCCCACAGCCTGGCCACGTCGTCGCGCATCAACATGTCGCAATCCATGAACAGGCTCCATCCCTCATATCCAGACAGGTAGGGCGTGAGGAAGCGCGAAAACGAGAAATCGGTCGACTGCAGGGCATGGCGCTCGCGCGTGAGCACCTGCCGAAGCTGCGACAGCGCCAGCGGCGCAATCGTAACCGGCACGCTCGCGCGCGTCTGTATGCTGTGCGCAAGCACATTGTAGGCGACCGTTTCGCGCGGGTCGAATCCGATAAAAATCCTGATCAAGCGGTCTCCTTAGGCAGTGCCTGCGATCTCTCCCGCATCGGCAAAAAACACCGGCGCCCTTTCGACTCCAGCACAAATCTTCAGGCCAGAATCACGCGGCTCGCAGCGCGGCCGCCGCTGGGCATAAGTCACGGTCCTCGCGCAATTGCAGCTTCATGCGCGGCGGTCAGACTGCTATAATCCGCGGCAGGTCCTAACTTGGCCACCTCAGTGGGAGAATCATGATTCTAGAGTTTTTTTCCACGCGCAAGGTAACGGAATTTGCCAAGAGTCTGGCGCAAGACATCGCCAAGCGCTATCCGCCTGCAATCGCCAACAATCCGGCCCAGATGGTGTCGCAAAAGCGCCTGTCCGGCATACTCGAAGAGGCGTTTGCGCGCGCTGCCGAATTCAACCGGGAAAACCGGCTGGGCTGGTACAAGAAGGCCAAGCTGGGCAACGAGTTCAAATGGGAACTCAAGGAAATGGGCTACGACGAAAAATTCATCGACGTGGCCACCGAGGGTCTGATCGTCTACGTCACCAGGCGCCCGCAACCGAAGACCTGAGCCACCCGCCCGGGCGCCTCGAACGGCGACCGCCTAGGGGATATAACCCGGAATCCTGCTCTCGTCGACGCGATCGATCTGGTTCGCGTCCAGAAACTGCTCGGCATAGCGCCGGTATACCTTTTGCCGAATGAACACGTCGAACAAGTCGGGGTCGATGTGGCCACCTTCCTTGAATTTCCCCAGGATTTGCAGCGACTCGGTCAGCGTCTTGCCCTTCTTGTACGGCCGGTCCCTGGCGGTGAGCGCTTCGAAGATGTCGGCGATGCCCATTACCCGTGCCTGCACCGACATCTGCTCGCGCTTGAGGCCGCGCGGATAGCCCTTGCCGTCCATGCGCTCGTGATGCCCGCCGGCGTATTCGGGCACGTGTCGCAGGTGCTTGGGCCAGGGCAGCGCTTCCAGCATTTTGATCGTGGCGACGATGTGGTAGTTGATGATCTCACGCTCCTTATCGGTGAGCGTGCCGCGCGGAATGCACAGATTCAGGACCTCGTCGTCGGTAAGGAAATGGGCGGTATTGCCCGATTGGTCCAGCCATCTGTACTGGGCAATTCTCTTCACCTGCTCCTGCGCCTCCGCTGGCATGAATTCCCCGCCGATGTTGCATTTGCGCAGAAACTCGCGGTCCTGATCGAGCTGGCGCAGGCGCGCCCGGTACGCCTGCTCCAGCTGGTTGCCGCGCTCGCGCAGCGATAACTCGTCCAGCCCCTGCCGCTGCAGCGCAGCGGTGCTTTTGAGCAGTTCGATCTCGGCATCGCGCTTGAGCACCTCGAAGCGTGTGTCAATCAGGTGGACGCGGTCGAAAATCGACTCGAGCTTGGTCGCCTTGTCCACCACATGCACCGGCGTCGTGACCTTGCCGCAGTCGTGCAGCAGGCCCGCAATCTTGAGCTCGTAGCGATCCTTGTCGGTCATGTCGAAATCACTGAGCGCACCCTGCTTGGTCTCGTTGACCGCCTCCGCGAGCATCATCGTGAGCTCCGGCACGCGCTGGCAATGGCCGCCCGTATAGGGGGATTTCTCGTCGATCGCCGTGTTGATCATGGCGATGAACGACTCGAACAGGGCTTCCAGCTGGTTGATCAGCTGGCGATTGGTCAGCGCGATGGCCGCCTGCGAGGCGAGCGACTCCGCCAGGCGCTGGTCTGCGTCGGAAAACGCCACCACCTCGCCCCTGGCCGGATCCTGCGAGTTGATCAGTTGCAGCACGCCGATGATCTCGTTCTCGTGATTCTTCATCGGCACCGTGAGGAAGGATTTCGAGCGGTAGCCCGTCTTCTTGTCGAAGTTGCGCGTGCCGTTGAAATCGAAGCCCTCCGCGGTGTAGGCGTCGGCGATGTTGACTGTCTGGCCGGTCAGCGCCGCAAACGCGGCCACCATCTGGTTGTTGGGCTTGCCATCCTTGCTGTACAGATGGATCGGATAGAACGGAATTGCATTGCCGGTAGTGCCGCCCATGGCGATATTGAGCGACTCGGTGCGCATGATTTCAAATTTCAGGCGCTTGGTGCCGTCTTCTTCGGTCAGCAGGTAGAGCGTGCCGCCGTCCGCACGCGTGATCGTCTTGGCGGCGAGCAGGATACTCTCGAGCAGCCGGTTGATGTCCCTCTCGGCCGACAGCGACGCGCCGATGTCGTTCAGCTGTTCCAGCCGGCGGAACAGATCGTCCACGGTCTGGGCCGACTCCGCCTGACCGTTGCGCGCCGCTGCCACCTCAGAGTATTCCCATCGCCGCCTGCGCCGCGCCTACTTGATGCAAACCGCGCGCACCGTGGGCATATCGGTGAGCCCCATCAGCACCTTCTCCATGCCGTCCATCTTCAGGGTGCGCATGCCCTCGTCCAGGCAGCAGGCCAGCATTTCGGCCACGCGCGCGTGCTCCTGAATCAGTTTTTTCAGCGGATCGGTGCCGACCAGCAGCTCGTGCAGGCCTACCCGGCCCTTATAGCCGCTGCCGCCGCAGGCGTCGCAACCGATCTTCTTGTACATGGTGAACTGGCCCTTGTCGTTGGCGTAGTTCTTGACCCATTCCTTGTACACGTTTTCGTAGCCAGACTTCGGGTCCTTCTTGAAGGTCGAAGTGTTGACCAGTTCGCTGCAGTATTCGGTGAGGAAGGCTTTCATCTCTTCCGGCGCAGGATTGTAGGCCTGCTTGCATTTGGCGCACAGGCGCTTTGCCAGGCGCTGCGCCAGAATGCCGAGCAGCGCGTCGGAGAAGTTGAACGGGTCCATGCCCATGTCGAGCAGGCGGATGATGGATTCGGGCGCGCTGTTGGTATGCAGCGTGGCAAACACCAGGTGGCCGGTGAGCGAAGCCTCGATGCCGGTCGACACCGTTTCCTTGTCGCGCATCTCACCCACCATGATGATGTCCGGGTCGGCGCGCAGGAATGCTTTCATCACCATGGCGAAGTCCAGACCGGCCTTTTTGTTCACCTGCACCTGGCGCAAACCCTTTTGCGTGATTTCGACCGGATCCTCGGCGGTCCAGATCTTGGTATCCGGCGTATTCAGGTGTTTGAGCACCGAGTGCAGCGTGGTGGTCTTGCCCGAGCCGGTCGGCCCGCAGACGAAGAACAGGCCGTAGGGCTTGGCCACCACAACCTTCAGCGTCTCCAGATTGTGCGGTGTGAGACCGAGCTTTTCGAGCGGGATCGGCTCGCCCGCAGCAAGGATACGCATGACGATGTCCTCGACCCCGCCCTGGGTCGGAATCGTCGCCACGCGCAGTTCGATATCCAGCGGTCCGAACTTTTTGAACTTGATTTTGCCGTCCTGCGGCCGGCGTTTCTCCGAAATGTCGAGGTCGCACATGATCTTGACGCGCGCGACAATGGCGTTGCGATAGGAAGCCGGCACCTCGATGTACGGTGCGAGCGATCCGTCCTTCCTGAAACGGATCTCGGTCTTGCCTTTGCCCGGGTAGGATTCGATGTGAATATCCGAGGCGTTCTGGTTGTACGCGTCGATGACAATTTTGTTTACGAGCTTCACCAGCTCGTTGTCAGCGGCCTGCGACAGATCGTCCGCAGCGCCCTCGCCCCCGCCTTCGTCGTCTTCTTCCAGCCCTGAGAGCAGGTCGCCGATGTCGCCGGTATCGACCACCTCGGCGCCATAGAACAGATTGAGCGTC